>JAJFML010000128.1 GCA_021772195.1 Chlamydiota bacterium
GATCTTCTTTAAAAATTAGACTAAAATTGATTTTAGAGATCGAATTAAACCTTTGACGGTTAGTGAGATCGAAAAATCAATTTGAGACAATTTTTATGGAGAGATGAAATTTATGAGTTGTTCAGTGCCTCCTTAAGGAAGAAATTAACTATTTATAGCCATAGGCATGCATAAACTCTTCTAAAAATGGCTGACTGAGCTCATAGAGCTCTTCATCAAATATTTCTTTCCATCGATCTATTTTTCCTTTTCTAAAAGTATAAGTTGCGCCGTACAAGCGTTGAGCTATTTTTGATCCTTGAGAGTCATTCAATACTAACCCAAAAAACTCTGCAATGGCCAACACTTCTTCTTTTTGAATCTCATCATCTCCTCCGCCCTTAGAACCTACCATTTTCTCAAAACTTGAAAGATAGATATTTTCTGCAGGAACCCTTTCCATAAAAGAGGAAAAACAACGCAATTCTAGGAGTAACCTTGACTCACCCCATATTTCTGGCTGGAAAAGTGACTTTACCTTTTCTCTATAAGATAAGAGATTCCATTCAGCTTTTTTTCTAGGAGAGTCTTTGAAGGGCATATTTCCGTGCTCAATTGTCCAATCCACCATCGATAAAGCAAGAGCTCTCGGATCTCTTATATTGAGAACAACTCTATGATCAGGATCCATCCTAATCTTATCTAACACTTCTTCATACTCAGTAAAATGGACAGAGTAATACATATCTGGGCTTGAAAAACCTACCTTCTTATCAGTCGGAAATAATCCACCAAAGAACTTTTCTTGAAATAATTTAATGTAAATATGTGTTCCACTCTTCTGAAATGTCATTAGACTAAAATCAGCTGAAAAACAGACAATCGGCAAAAGGATAAGTAATAGAAATCGAAACATTTTTATAACCTCAAAAAAATTAAATTTTTAAGGCTAAGTTTCTAACTTAAATAACGAATATTCTCAAGAAAATTCACCCCAAGAAAGAGGCCCGTATCTAGCATTAAGCCTTTTTGCTCTTCTGCTCATAACCCACTAACTGAAAGACTGCACAGCAACTTATTAGATGTACCGGTATTTGCCATGCATCTAAGCTCTTTTCAATAAAGAGATTGCTTATAAAAAAGGGGGTGACGAAAGTGGTGATGAAACTTGCTAGTAAAATAAGTCTACTAGAGGTTTCTGAAATAGAGGTTATATGAAATAAGGCTCCTAAACTAGCTCCAAATGAAAAGGCTGCGTCATTCGGAATTCTAGAAAATATTGCAGAAGGAGTAGATATCATAGCACCGAGAAGAGCTGTTGATAGTACATTCCTTCCTTCATTTCTAATGACTTGAACAGAAGCTTTTATGAAATTTCCTATATAAACAGTCATTTCTTACTCGTATATTATGTTCTATCTAATGATTTATTAAGGGAAGATAGGGTGTAATCATCGCCTTTCTTGAATTGATAGAGCCTGCTTTATAATATAGAACCGCTATGGGAAGTCCCTTACTTACTTTTCTACACTTAATTGGTAAAAAGCTCTCTTTAAAGACTAGCTCTAGATCGTTTGCATTTTCACCTAAAAATTCTAGCTCGATCTCATTATCCATAATCTGTGGACAGGATTGAAATGCACTTAAGAAAAGCTTTAGATGCTCAATTGCGATTTCAGATTCAGGCACCCAAATCCACATTTCATCTTTGTGTTGATAGTTTACCTCACCGCCTTTGAAGACATCTTCCGCGCCAATCACGGTACTAGTCATGTGCAGGTGGAGATCAAGATCAGAATTTTCTTTGTGGGCGGCTTCTGCTTTTTTCCACCAAACTCCTCGAATCTTATCCTTGTTTTTCTCAAAAATGGCGATATTATTTGCAAACATCTTCGTTTGAGAGATGCGTACGATCTTATTTTGCTCTTTGACATCTGAAAAAATGCTCGACGGTTTACCCTCAGCACTTAAGCTAAGATTCGTCTCCACCATCTTTTCACGATGGGAGTAGACCTTCTTATAAATCGAATACATATCGTCATTTTGAAGAATTCTTATAGCGGCAGATCTTGCATAATTTTCATCTTTAGGAATATCGTCCAAATTGATGATTTCAGAGACAATGCCCGTATTGAGTGTCTTCAATCTATTGAGAAGAGACGCTACCACCTCTACATCGAGATAAGAGACTTTGGAAAGAAGATCGGTATCATCTAAAATACCATAGAGAAAGTGGATATATTCGATCATCTCTCTTTCAGGATGGATGTAATAGCCATTTTGCTGGTTTGCAGCCTTTTGGTATTGAAGAAGTCTTGTTATTTTCTGGTAAGACTCTCCCGATTTCATCTCCTCTTTAATCTGAGCATCTATAGTACTTTTTTCCATTCCAGAAAATGTATAACGGTCATTAATAAGAAAAGCCTGTTCTGCAACAATTGCATTGCTCGACTGAGCATCTGAAATAATGGCAAGCGGAGGCTGATAGGTAGAAAGCTCCATTTTATGATGGTCAATCACACTTATCACTTCGAGGTATGAAGGAATGGTCATCTCATTTCTGTTAGAAAAGTCTCTTAAGGAGACCGTTCCAAGGACACTGTTTCGAATATCTGTAGCAGAGATCACACCAACAGGGAAGAAACGATCGTGATCAGGATAGGCAACCGTGAGATATTGATACGTACCCATCTTGCTGCGAATCTCTTCAACATCGGCTCTAACAGTTAC
This sequence comes from Chlamydiota bacterium, assembly GCA_021772195.1. Taxonomy (GTDB): domain Bacteria; phylum Chlamydiota; class Chlamydiia; order Chlamydiales; family SM23-39; genus JAJFML01. The sequence goes on from JAJFML010000128.1 coordinate 2,710, forward strand.
AAATTTGGGTGAGAGACCGAATACCTTCGTTTTAACCTTGATAACAACATCAAGCGCCTCGGTATAGTTGCGTACACTTTGAATACCTCCATGAAGTCCAGAGATGATCTTTGCAAGAGAGCTAAAAATGCGAGGTCTATCTTCGACTAATTTTCCCGATTCATCAAAGAGTCCACCTTCTCTGATCTTTTCCTGGATCCCCACTACCTTTTCAAAATCGATGATCGATTTAGAAGATAGAGCGGATCCCAGCTCGTAAAAAGTTGAACCAAGCCCTTCTTTCACATCAAAGACTGTTTGGAGAAGAGTGTGGAGTCTCTTCTTTTCCATCTCGTTGAACTCTTTGGTAGGCTCACACCCTTCAATTTTCTTCCCGAACATCGTTTTCACAAACTCGGGAATCGCAGCAAAAGTAAGATCTTTTTTAGAAAAGAGTTCGATAAGATTAATATGAAGGTGGTTTTCAAACCATCTGAGACATTGATTAAGAAGCATAATAACGCCGCGTACGCTCTCTACATCCATCGAGCGCCAGTCACCTAAATAGTAGCCTTCATCATCCGTAATAACAACTGCCTGCTCTAACCTATTTTGGTGAAAAGGAGCTGTTTTGTCACTGGTCTTCTTGATAACCATCTCATCTCTTCTCATCAGGTCATTTCCTGTAAGAGAGAGAACATTTCTCGTCTTGGGTACGTGGGTGAATATCGCACTACCGAAGATATCTCGGAAAATCAGATCAATCTCAATTTGAGACGCAGGTGGACCTCCTGGGAGATTCCAAATATGTAAGCTATCACCTACTCTTGCTCCAAATGAATCGACCCATCCCCAAAAAGATGCAATCGTAGTATCTAGATCGGGAGACTTATGTGCTGTTACAAAGTGAGATCCGGGATAGGTTTTCCCCATTCCAATCGGAAATAGGCTTTGATATTCCTCTCTCGGAATATATTTACCCATGATCTTTGCTAGTTCACGCAGATTTTCGCCATAACTCAGTCCTGAACTCTGATTTAGACAAAGCTCAAAGCTCGTCAAGATGTAGTGGTGAAGTATATCTTCCTTATCAATACGCTCAACAAAATTTAAGACGGCAGATAGGAGAAAACAGGGCTCATCTTCTTTTTGTATGAGCTCCAAAAGCGTTTGGTTGATGAGATCACTTCTTAGGCGATCGCCTAATTTTTTAAAATCATCTTGGTAGAAGCGTTTAAAAACCTCATCAAGGTCTTTAAAACTCTTTTTTTCAAAATGGAAGTCGCCAAGTTTAGCC
>JAJFML010000129.1 GCA_021772195.1 Chlamydiota bacterium
TACCTAGGCTTGAGGGGTTCTCTATTAAAAAGTCCCAAATTTCAAATTCTGCTAGATATTCATTTCTCTTAGACCGATTGTCAGGCAAAAGAAATTCATTTAATTGGTCATTATTCTTTGCTGTGAGAGTTAAAAGGGGTAGAGTTACCTTCCCTAGGTTCGCTTTATCGCGCAAGAACTCTTCTAGAGAATAGGTGTTTCCTGTCTTCTTTTCTGTAACTAATTCTTTCCCAGTGCTTTGGAGAGAGTTGAGAATGCTTTGAACATGTGTGTTGGGGTTTTGGGGGTATATAGCTATGCTATCTCCTGGAGATACCTTGATACCGCTTCCTTTGATGTCTAGAACAATGTGGTAGGTTTTTTTTGAGGAGCCCTCTTTATTGAGAAGATGGCGGCTGTTAAGATAAGCAATATAAGGTGATTCTTTTGTATATATTGGCATTTTTTTAAAAAATTAATAGACAACGACCAAAAAACATATCTATTATAGTAATAGAGAGGTGTTAGATGAGAATTTTAGTCGTTTCGTTCTTGTTGTTTCTTACAGGTTGTTCACTTAGCCCTAATTCAGGGAGAAATTATATTATTTCTCATTCAGATGTTGAAGAGGTCCCTGTCAACAATGATATCGTGGATGAGAATTAATTCCAACCGTTGGAAGCTTCCTGGAGTGAGCAAAGTAAACTTTTTAATTGATTAGGTCTTTACAGTCCTTTTTATCCCAACTCTTTTTCAGCTTATCCATCTTCTTGTTGGAGATTCCTCCCAAAAACTGGATAGAGTTCAGAAGCCTGGCCCGAGAGCGATCTTTGCCAAGAATTTCGACTGAGGCAAAAAGGGGAGGTCCTTTCTGTTTTCCCATGATGGAAGAAAATAGGATGGGAATGATGATTTTTTTGTGATGGGCTCCAAAAACTTCAGCTACATCGTGGGATGCTTTTTCAAACCCTGAAGCGGACCAATCGGTGCTCTCTTCAAGAGCCCAAATCATCGATTGTAGTATTTGGGCAGCGCCTTCTAAAGAGAGATTTTTTGGAGTGAATTTTTCAATCGTATAAGGGAGCTCATGAATGAAGAAAAAGTCACAAAGAGCGATGAAATCGCTGAATGTTTTGATGCGAGTGTGGATTAGTTTCATCAACTTCATCATAAAGTCATCATTAAAGCTCCACTCTTTAATTCTCTCCCAAAGCTTATCTTCTGAAATGGAATCAATGAGGTATTTTTGATTGATCCAGTCAAGCTTCTTGATGTCAAAAAAGGCGCCAGATGTGCCGATGCGTTTTTCATCAAATTCCGAGATGATCTGATCGAGAGAGTAGATCTCTTGGTCATCTGGCATGCTGTAGCCCATGTGAGTGAGGAAATTGAGAAGAGCTTCTGGGAGATAGCCGCTATCTTTAAAGTAGAAGACCGATGTGGGGTTTTTTCTTTTAGAGAGCTTTTTCCCATCTGCACCGAGAAGAAGAGGCATATGCATAAACTGGGGTTTCTCCCAGCCAAAAAATTCATAGAGTAGGACGTGTTTAGGAGTTGAGCTCATCCACTCATCACCACGAATGACGTGAGTAATTTTCATTAATTGATCATCTACAACATTTGCTAGATGATAAGTAGGAAATCCATCGGACTTGAGAAGGACTTGGTCGTCGATATCTGCCCAAGGACAGGTGATTCTTCCTTTAATTGAGTCTGTATATTCACACTCACCGGTTAGGGGAACTTTCAGGCGAACGACGTAGGGCTGGCCCTTATCTTCGCGCTCTTTAATCTCTTGATCTGAGAGATTTCGGTATCTTCTGTCGTAGCCGAGTTTTTGGCCTGTTTTTTTTGCGACCTCTCGCATCTCAATAAGCTCTTCAGGCGTTGCAAAGCATTTATAGGCGTGGCCTTTTTCTATCAGCTCATTTGCATATTTTTGATAGATCTCTGTTCTTTCAGACTGTCTGTAGGGGCCGTAGGGGCCACCAACATCTGGTCCCTCGCTCCACTTGAGGCCGCACCACTGAAGCGATTTATAGATATTTTCTTCATATTCTGGTCTTGATCTTGCCTTATCGGTGTCTTCGATCCTTAGGATAAATTCGCCCTTATGGTGCGCTGCAAAGATTAAGTTAAATAGGGCGATATAGACAGTGCCCACGTGGGGGTCGCCAGTAGGTGATGGGGCGATGCGAACTCGAACGTTCATTTTTTCTCCAAAAGAGTTATAGGTACGTAGATATTTTGACCTTTTGAGCCTTAAGAATCAAGATCTACTAAACGGTTCCTCTAAGGAAAATAAGATCTTTCATGATATTGATACATTCAACTAGCTGAAGGTCGCTTTGACCAAAGATTTCAACTGAGTCAGCATCAAACCTTTTTTTAGCTATTTCAGTTAGGAAACTCTGATAATTTTTATTATTTTTAATTCTTACACCAGAGTTTTTGACTAAAACAGGAAGGTGTTTAGTATAATCCGTTAATATTTCCTGAAGATTGTTTTTGTAGACAGAAAATTGGTATCGCTGGATGAGAGGAAGATCTGAGAGATCGTCTTGATAATGGGCCGCAATTTGGTCGTTTTCGAGGGGGAAATCGGCAAAACTCTCACCGATATCGATTTCAGAGAGGATTCCTGGAACTGTTATGTCTGTAAGTACACCGGTAAGTTGAGGACTTTTGCCTGATACTGTGTAGTACCTGCCGCGCGTAACTTTAAATTCTCCTTTAGGATTAACTTTTCCAGTGTTTGCAGCATCGAGAGTAAAAGTTTGAAAAGACCCTTTCCCGTAAGTGTGGTCATCACCGACATGGAGAGCCCTTCCGTAGTCTTGCAGGGAGCCTGCAACGATCTCTGCGGCTGATGCAGAAGCTCTATTGGTGAGAACGATAAGAGGGCCGTCCCAGGCCGTTCTTGGGTCCTGGACGCGAGAGTGGTGAAGCCTGCTGTGGTTATCTTTAACGGATACAATGATTCCTTTCGTGATAAAGAGCCCAGATACTCTGACAGCTTCATCTAGCAGTCCGCCTGCATTATTTCTAAGATCGAGAATGAGGCCTTTTAAGTTGTTTTCTTTTTTGATTTTTTCAATAGCTTTTTGAAGATCTTTAGAGCAAGAGGTGTTGGAGTCTTGATAGAATGAGTGAAGCTTTAGGTGTCCAATAACACCGTCAGCAAAGGGCTCGAGGTGGGTTTCAAGGCGAGACTCTTCCAGAACAATCTCTCCTCTGACAATCTCGATTTCTATCATTTCAGAGTGTTTTTCATCATCTTCTGTGGTTTCTCGGAGGACAGAGAGAAGAACGGGGGTTCCTTTCTCTCCGCGTATTAGTTCAACCGCCTCAAAATTGTCCATTTCAATAATTGGTTCGTGGTCTACTGCGATAATGCGATCGTTGATTTTAAGTTTGCAGCTGAGGTCTGCAGGGCCACCTTCTACGATACGTACGATTGTAAGTCCATTTAACGTATCTTTTAGTTGAGCGCCAATGCCGAATAAGCGTCTTTGTACCTGTATCATGAACTGGTTTGCTTCAGTTGGGGTAAAGTAATTTGTATGAGTGTCGAGGGAGCAGCAGGTCGCTTTTAAGACATGGGTGAGAACCCATTTTTTTGTATCATCTTGGTTTTCTCCTAGGATTTGACCTTCTCTTAGTAGGCGTCTTTTCTTTCGCATCTTGTGATAGAGCTCGCGTGTCTCCTCGTCAAGGCTTTCTGCGACTTCTTTTTGTAAAGACTTGATTTTTAGCAGCCTATCAAAGAGCTCTTCACTTGTTTTGACCCAGGGGAGATCGTTGAACTCATCAGAGTCCACATTTTGAGGCAACTCTGTAGATTCAGCTGTGATTTCAAGGTCATTTCTTCTGGAGATAGCGTTTTTAAGAGCTTCGTGAATTAGGATAAATTCATTGTAATTGGCCTTGTTAAATTGATCTAAACTCTTCTGTATAAGCTCTTCCTTAGGGTCTAGCCATGTTTCGATCTCGTCGTAGGTAAAGTAGGTTTTGGTGGGGTCTAGCTCTTTTATGTAGTTTTCAAAAATCCGCTTCAAAAGCTCAGGGGTGATTTTTCGATAGGAGACGTGAGCTTTTAGAATCTCTTCAATTTTATGTTTTACTTCTCGTGGGGAAATGTCTGGGCAAGAAGCTCCTAATGAGAGAGAAAAAAGTAAAATAAGAAGGGAAAATAATTTTTTGAGCATATCGATAAGCCTAAAATTTTTCCTAAATATACATAACCTAGCTCTAAATTCCAACAAAAATGCGAATTTTACAAGAGATTGATTATGAGTGGGTTGTACTGGAGCGGCGTTTTGGGAGGGATTTTCTTAAAGTATTGTAGATCATATATTATGATATCGCTTGATTTCAATTCTTTATTATGCAATAATAATTATTCAATATACGGAATTATTGGCTGAAAAGCATAAAAGATTAAATTTAAATGTAGGTTTTTACTTTTAAAGTAAAAATCAAAAAAGTTAAAAAAAACACTTAACAATAAAAGAGGAAAAAACCATGGAAGAGGGAAGAACATGGGCACAGGATACGGCTGCTATCATCGAAGATGATTCTCCGATGGAGTCTAAAAAGGTCGTCTCTATTACAGAAGCGGCTCGCATTAATAATGTGACAAGGCAGGCTATCTATGTTGCTATTAAACAAAAAAAGTTGAGAGCGACCAAAGACTCAACTAGATGGACAATTAATTTAGAAGATTTAGAAGAATACAGAAACAATAAGTATTCAAGAACTAAATCGATGTTTGACGGTGAGCTTCTGTTTAATAACCGAGAAGGTTATTACTCAGTTAATCAAGTAGCTCAAATGTTAGGTGTTCCAGCTCAGAAAGTTTACTATGCGACTCGCGTAGGTCACTTAAAAGCTGTAAGAAGAGGTGCTGCTTGGGTAATTCATATTGATGATGTGAAAGCTTATAAAGAGAGCTACCTTGAAAAGAAACCAACCAATCAAGAAGTTGGCTAATTTTAGTTAGGGCCCAAAAATATTCTTTGTTTATGTAAGAACCGCTGTTACTAGTCAGCGGTTCTTTTTTTTTGTAACTCACTCAGAATGAGAGTGGTCTTTATATTTTGAAATCTTTGACATAAAGCTGAATGCTCGTCTTCTTTAAAAAGGTATTGATGTGAGGGGTGAAGACGATGCGCAAGTCGATATTTTTCTTTCTAAGAATATCCTGTTTCTCAGACATTCCAAAGCCAATCCCTTCAAGCGTTCGATCACTTTGCTGAAGAAAAATTTTAAGATGGCTCGAGCCTACAACCTTTGCTTGCCATGACTGTTTTGCGTCGGTATACAGAAGCGGTGCGGGGTTTTCATTGCCATGAGGTTCAAGAAGTCTTAATGACTCCATAAAATCAAAAGTTAGATCGCGAAAATCAATTCTAGCATCTAGATAGAGTTTAGTGGTGATGTCTTGATCATTCAATGTTAAGTTAGCTTGCTCTATAAAGTGTTTCTTAAATGATTCGATATTATCTTTTTCAATAGTTAGTCCGGCTGCAAAATTATGTCCGCCGAAATTAACAAGGAGCTCTCCCTTCTGTTTAAGTATAGGCAGAATAGGAAACTTTGAGATTGTCCGAATGGAGCCTTTGCCTATACCATCTTCAATAGCAATTATGATGCAGGGTCTATTGTACTGCTTTGCAATACGTGCAGATATGATTGGAATAATGCCTGGATGCCACTTGTCAGAATGTAATACGATCGCTCTATCTGATAATATCTTTGGATTGTTGGCAATATACTCTTCAATTTCATTGGAGGCTTTTCTCTCGATCTTTTGCCGTTTAAGATTGTAGAGATCAAGTTCTTTTGCAAGTTCTGATGCGGTTGTAGGGTCTTTGCATAGTAGTAGTTCAACTCCCTTTTTGGGATCAGCAATTCTTCCTAAGCTGTTTAGTCTGGGCGCTACTTTTGAACCGATGTCTAACGGAGTAAGATTGCTTATATTGAGATCGCAAATGTCGAAGAGTTTTGCAAGGCCAATGCGTTTTGTTTTTCGAAGGGTTTCTAGTCCATAGCGGACGAGAATTCGATTTTCACCTATAAGAGATCCCATATCAGCAATGGTTCCAAGAGCAACTAAATCTAGAAAATCTTTTAAGTCAATTTCCCTTGATAGAAGCTCTTGATTCTCTGCTAAGTAATTCAGAAGTGCATGAGCTAATTTAAAGGCAACTCCTACGCCTGTAAGGTTCCGATTGGGGTAGGAGCTGTTTATTAGCTTGGGATTTAATGTGGCTAAACAGTGAGGAAGCTTAGATGTAGGCTCATGGTGATCTGTCACGATAACGTCGAGATTTTTTCCCGCAATTTCGTCGATTTCTTTTAAAGCGGTGATGCCGCAATCAACAGTAATAATGAGTGAGCAGTTATTTTTTAGAGCAAATTCAAGTGCATGTCCGAGCATGCTCTCTTTCAGGTCTGCACGATTAGGAACATAATAAAAAACCTGAATGCCAATTTTTTGAATAAATTCTGTAAGGAGAGCCGCTCCCGTCATTCCATCGACGTCGTTATCTCCAAAGACTAAGATTCTTTGTTTCTTATTTCTTGCCAGGATGATTCGATTAACTGCCTTATCCATATCCAGAAAGAGGCTAGGCGAATGCAGCTGAGGAAGTTTAGCATAGAGAAATGAGTGGATATTCTCGAGCTCTGTAAATCCTCTTGAGACTAATATTTGTGCCGTTACTGGATGAATATTAAACTCGCCGATGATTTTCTGGATTAGTACTGGATTATTCTCAGGATATACCCATATCGCGTCACTTTCTTGAGAGATTTCAGACATTATCTATTTACCATATGGGAATAGAAAATATCTGATCCAAAATATTTTTGCAATTCTTACTAATTGAGGAGTTGCAAAGAAAAATTGAAGGGTAAAAAAATCTCTGAATTTCTAAGAGCTCTTTCGAAATCCAGGAACAAGCTTTTTAAAATAATTTCTATTTGAGAAGCTATTGGTCGCTAAAGAAATTATTTGCTAGATGATAACCTGCGTATGCAACTGCAGGAACAATTAAAAATTTGAATGCTTGAGTTCCTAGTCCACTTACTCTTTCCATGCATGTCAGATTTCTGCGTGGGTGGAGAGGCATCCTTAATTCGGCTAAGACTACTGCTAGAAACTTCGCTTGTTTAACTTCTTTAGTAGTTTGATCTAAAAGGTTTGAAAGTTCCTTAGAAGAAGAGAGAATTTGTTCTTTCAACTTTTTTATTGACCATGCATCCTGTGGATAAACCTGGCACTCAGATAGTAGAGAAATTTTTCCGCCGAGATCGCTCATTTTTCCTTCAATTTCTCTTACTTTTTCAGCAGGCACATCTTTGATGACTTTCATATACTGACGATGACGGACATTTTGAACGATTAAAGAACTCTGTAAAGCTGAAGTTGACATAATAACCTTCCTTTTATTTTCAGTTTTGCAGTTATTATACTTGGGGGGCTTTTTAATTAAAGTAGTATGTTTTAGTTAGAGTTAGTTGTGAGTGCGTTATGTTGGTCTATTATAAACACTTGGGTCTGATGGTATTAATAATTTGAATATAACGAAAATGGCCTGATAATAATCAGGCCATTAATTGAGACTTTAAATGAGTCAATCTTGAAATTAAACTTTATACTTTAGCAAGTCTCTTCTCTTTTGACTCTTCCTGCCTATGAAGCATAAGCATGACAGGGCTTGCGATAAAGAGTGATGACAGGGTGCCAAAAACGACGCCGATTGTCATCACGAGCGCAAAGCTAAAGATGGAGGCTCCACCGAGAGTTACAAGAGCAAGAAGTACTATCAGCGTTGTAGCTGATGTAATTGTTGTTCTTGAAAGTGTGATATTCAGTGAATGGTTCACAATATCTCTTAAGGAAGATTTGCGCATTGTTATGCTATCTTCGCGGATACGATCAAAGATGATAATTGTATCGTTGAGAGAGTAGCCAATAATTGTCATAAGGGCGGCAATGGTATGCATGTCAATCTGCATAGGTATGCCCATGAAGTTAAGTAGTCCAATCATTCCAAGAGTAATGAGGACGTCATGGAAAAGGCAGAACATAGCACTTGCAGCGAATTTATATTCAAATCTAAATGTGATGTACATAAAGATACCTGCAAAGGCAAGTAGGAGGCCAATAATGGCGTTATTGCGCATGCTATTTGACATCTGCCCGCTCATAGAAGTCCAGTTACTGTCTAGTTCGGCAAGTGTTCTAGATTCAACATCCAGGCCTGCATTTTGAAGAGCGCTCATTGCCCAAGCGATGCGAGGGTTGCTCTCGTAAGAGTAGGTTCCATCTGTGCTTGTTTGCATTGGCATTTCGTAAAACGGTTTTCCTTTAGCATCCATGCTAACACCAAACTTGATGCGTAGATTATTAGATGGGGAAAGCTCACGAACTTGGAAGTCTTGTGAAGCTGCGCCAGCGGTCAATAGAGCGCTTTCTACAGCGGATCTATAACTATTAACATCTTTAGTCTCAAGCTCTACATTAAGAGCGTACCCGCCAGTAAAATCCATTCCAAGGATAGAGGATCTCTGAGCTGTAAGTAGAACAAATCCAATCAAGATAATTGTCATGGAACCAAGTAGTACATATTTTGAATACTTGAGGAAATCAAAACTCTTAGTTTTTACCCAATCCATCATATTGAGAGTTTTGTTCTTGGGGTTTTGAACCCAGCCAGCGAAGAAAAATCTCGTTAAGAAAAGAGCGGTAAACATCGAAGAGACGATACCAATGATAAGAGTGATCGCAAATGCTTTTATCGGTCCTGAATCAAAGTTCAAGAGGATCATAGCTGCGATAATTGTTGTAACATTGGAGTCAAAAATTGCGCTGAATGCTTTTTTATACCCGGCGTGTACAGCAGATGCAAGTCTCTTAGTGGTTGCGAACTCCTCTTTAATTCTTTCAAAGACAAGAACGTTGGCATCGACCGCCATACCGAGGGTTAGAATCATCCCTGCAATACCTGCGAGAGAGAGTGTTGCCTGCAAGTTCTGAAGGACACCCCACATAATGAGGAGGTTGAACATGACAGCTACTGATGCAACAATACCTGCAAAGCGATAGTAGGAGGTCATCATTGCAATGACGAGAACTAGGGCGATTACAGTTGCTACGATTCCTTTCGTACGATCGAGGGAGCCTAGTTCAGGGCTGACATTTTTCTCAGAAAGAATTTTAGGTGTAAAAGAGAGTGAGCCTGCTTTCAAGTCAGCTACAAGGTTATTCACTTCTCTTTGAGTAAAGCTGCCAGTGATCATGGCACTATCTTTAAGTGCAGAATCAAGGTTTGGAGAGCTAATGACAGATCCATTTAGAATCACACTCATGCGCCAGCCTCTGCCTGGAGTGTAATCTTCGTTTGGAGTTCCCATGATCTTATCTTTAGCAAATTGAGAGGTCCATGTATGAAGCTCATCTCTGGGGTTTTGCTTTTGATTTTCCTTATTTGTGTAGGATCCTTTAACCTCGAAGCTTAAGAAATTACCTTTAGCAGGGTCATAAGAAGAGCGTACATTTACAAGGTTTGATCCTTCTAGTGCAAAGTTGTTGAAGACAACGATGAGCGGGTGAGTCTGACCTTGCCATTCTGTATAGTCTTCTCCTCTAAATAAAGCGATCTTTGAGATCGAGTCATTGAATGAAGAGTTTGGCGCTGGGTCTAGATCTGAAGCTAGTCTGAGGCCTTGCTCTAAGAGAGTTTTGGCGGCATCTGATCTAGGTTCAGCTAGATTTGGATCTAGGGTGTCACCGTATAGATGTTTAAAGGCAATAGCGTTGATGCTCTCAATGTCCTTTTTGTTTGTAACAACAGCTTCATTCCAAATGTCTTGTAAAAAGCGATTAACACTATCTGCAAGAGGTTTGTTGTTGGGTGCAAACTTTTCATTAATGACATGGAAATACATTGATGATGCTTTGACAAGTTCTGCTGCAGAGAGATTTTGAGATCCTGGGAAGTCAAGAATGACATGGTCGCCTTCTGCATGAATATTTACTTCAGAGACGCCCATCTTATTGACGCGATTATATAGCTCATTAATT
>JAJFML010000130.1 GCA_021772195.1 Chlamydiota bacterium
TATTGAAGATGATGTAGAAATTGGAGCCAACACTGCCATAGATAGAGCCAGATTTAAAGCCACTATCGTAGGCCGCGGTACCAAAATCGATAATCTTGTCCAAATTGCCCATAATGTGGAAATCGGCGAGAACAACATCCACGCAGCCCAAACCGGTATCGCAGGTTCTGCTAAAATCGGTGATAGAGTGATGTGTGGCGGTCAAGTTGGCGTTCTCGGCCATGTAGAGATCACAAGTGACGTGCTCATAGCGACACGCTCTGGCGTCAGTAAATCCCTCAAAACGTCCGGAAAATACCGCGGCGCTCCCGCAGTGCCCGTTCCTGAATACAATAAGCAATTTGTTCACGGACGCAAAATTGAAAGCTACTTAGAAAGAATTAAAGCTCTCGAAGAAAAATTATCTCAGATAGAATTAAAATCGTCAATATAGTGAAGATTCGCATAGCTCTTACTGACTAATCTCTGGTCTCTAGTCTATCATCACCACAAGAGGCTCGATCTACTCTGCGTTCAAGATTACTACCTGCCATAATTATCTGAAATTCTGATTTGTCATTCTAATCTTCTATAATATATGGTTAATAGCAGAGGTCGCAGCTGTTATTACTAATGTAGCTCCTAACATCAAACATACGACTGCAGCTTTCTCAGGATGATATAAAGGTTTTAAGCCTCTACCTTCTCTAAACTGCTGTATACAATCAGCTAATCCACCTACGACTTTTGCGCATGAATTTACTCTTTTAATTTGATCTGTTCCTAAATCTATATTACTTGCAACCTGTCCTAATTCTTGTACGCTACTGATTGCGCTTGTTACTGATGACATAATTATTATCTCCGCTTATTATTATACAAATATTATAAACTATTCTTTAATAACATTCAACAATTTAATTAAAACAAACAAAAGAATTACTACTTAGAACTAAAGAGCTGTACGTCTTAAGTGACTAAATATGTGATAGATAGGATTTACCCTTTAAAAATATCTTGATTTTGGATCAACACCCTTATTCGGAATGGAATGAGCATGAGGAGGAGTATAAGGCATGATAAAGCAAATACCCTAGCGCAGCTGCCAACCCTACACATATTCCACTCAATACTTTATTACGTTTCTCAATCGCATCTGTTTCTCTAGGTCCTATCTTAATGTAACTTCACCAAGCAAAGGCTTTGACATTCATCTCTCTGCTTAGTCTCAATCTTTTGCTTAAACCATGAAAAGACGATTTATTTATCTCTATAACAGCTCTTCCAAACTCATCATTGTCCCTTAATCTATCACTAGCAAGCGCCATTACTTCAAAATTATTTTTTACAGCTTCTAAGACGACTTTCTCATCATCCTTTAATCGATTGCTTAAGAAAGCTAAATAGGCCGCATTTACCTGGACTGCAATCATCGCAACTCTCTTATTGTCAAAACCTTCACCAGAATCAAGAATCCGAATAATAATGTTTACTATTCTTTAGAACATCCAGTTCTCCAACTTGTTCTACAATGTCAAGAAAATCAAGCAATTCTACGGTACTTAAGGAGAGACTGATTAAGTCATGTATTTCAAATCTTCTTTACAAATGAGGCTAAAATTGATTTTAGATATCTTCTTAAACCTTTGATGGTTGGTAGATCGAAAAATCGATTTTAGTTTAATTAAAACTTTAAATATTATAATCAATAATTTAATAATTGTTAATTAATTATTTTAAACGCAGACAACAGGGAGTTTGCTAATTGCATGCATTTGCAAAAGGATGAGACTTATTGATAAAAAAGAGCTTGATTTTGGCTCTATGACCGATTATCAGAAGATATGAGGAATATTCATGATTGAGAGCTATTTTAAGACACTTAGAGATGCTTCATTTTCCAAGGTGGAGGATTTTAGGCCGGGCAGCTGGATTAATGTAAGCAATGCTACACCTCAAGATCTCGATAAAATTGTTGAAGTAACAGGAATTGAGTTTCACGATCTCAATGATAGCCTCGATAAATATGAAGTCCCTCGCATTGAACATGAAGAGAGCAATATCCTTATCTTTACACGTCATCCATCTGTTATCGAGATGGGGCTGTACACTCAAACGCTAACAATAGTTTTGACTCCGCATCATCTAATTACAATATCACCTCAAAAGAGCGATGTAGTAGAGAGTATATTGCATGGAAGCCCAAAACTGGGAACAACGCAAAAATCAAAGCTTCTTTTTCATGTACTATTGAAGATAACTCAAGAGTTTAACAATAGCATTAAGCGCGTGAGAAGAAATGTTCTTGAGCAAGAAAAAGAGATCGAAAATGTAGATAGCGAATCGATTGTCTCACTGACTAAAAATGAGGAGATTTTAAATCAATATTTGACTTCTCTTGTTCCTTTAAGATCAGTTCTTGAGGCTATCTCATCAGGTCGCTTTGTCCACCTTTATGAAAAGGATTTAGATCTTTTACAAGATCTCATGATTGCAATTAAACAGTCAGAAGATTTGTGTACAGTTAATGTTAAAAGTATTCGAGGGCTCAGAGACTCCTATCAGATAATCTTTACCAATGATGTGAACAAGACGATAAAAAGACTAACTGCGATTACGATTATCTTCACAGTTCCTACCATTATCTCATCTGTCTATGGTATGAACGTCTCTCTTCCTATGGAGAAAAACCCCTTTGCATTCATCATGATTATCAACTTGATTTTTCTGATCGCCATTGTCTTGGCAATTATCTTTATGAAGAAAAAATGGCTCTAAGTCTTAGATTTTTTAACACAGAGGTGCAGAAAAATAATCCTTTTCAAAGATCATTTTTTAGAATTGAGAAAATTTGCATGTAACAAGTGAATTCCTCTGCGGCTCCGCGACTCTGCGTTAAAAATTCACTTAAGATTAGACAAGTAAAATCGAGGGATTCTCGAGTAGAGCCTTCAAATCTTTTGTGAAAAGCGCGCCTTCTGCACCATCGATTACTCGGTGATCAAAAGAGAGCGTTACTCGCATGATCTTCCTTGGAGTAAGCTTGCCGTTAACATAGACCGGTTTCTCATCGATACCAGCTACAGCTAAAATAGCTGCTTGCGGCGGGTTGATCACAGCTACAAAGTCAGAGATTCCAAACATGCCAAGGTTGGAGATGGTAAATGAGCCGCCCTTGTATTCAGTAGGCTCTAACGTGCCTTCTTTGGCTTTTTTAGCGAGGTGTTTGACCTCAGATGAGATCTCGCCAAGGTTTTTAAAATCGGCATAGCGAATAATGGGTGTAATGAGACCGCCTTCCACTGTTACAGCGATTGAGATATCAATCGTTTTGAAAAGAATTTGGCTCTGCGATACCGAATTATATCCTGCATTGATGTTGGGATGTTTTTTGAGTGCAAGAGCGGTAGCTCTTACGACAAAATCATTAAACGTCACTTTAAGACCATGTGTCTTTAACTCTTCTCTAAGTAAGACGAGAGATGTGACATCGATATCTTGATGGATGTAGAAGTGCGGAATAAAAGTTTTTGATTCTTGTAAGCGCTTTCCGATCACTTTGCGCATAGGAGAGAGTGGAATTTCTTCATAGGTGCCGGGTTTTGCTTCAGGCATTTTTCGTTTGGAAAAATTAGCTACTGAGTCAGGCTGCCCAAGATCAAGATCACGGCTCATTACTTTGCCAGCAGGACCTGATCCTTTCACAGAGGAGAGATCAATTCCTTTTTCACGAGCAAGCTTTTTAGCAAGTGGTGATGCAGGAAAGTAGTCTTTTGCGTCTTGAGAGAATGTATATTGATAGTCTTCAAGAGGCTCTTCAGGAACAAAGGCAGGCTCTGCCATTGAAGCTGTAGGTGCTGACTTTGCGGCCTCTTTAGGAGCTTCTCCCTCTTGAGGTTTTTCATCTGTAGCAGGTTCAGGAGTAGTCTCCCCCTCTGGCTTATATCCTTCAATACTCTCGTCTGCAGTCTCGGTGAATATAGCTATCGCTTGATTAACATGAGCAGAGGAGCCTTCCTTTACAAGAATTTGGCGAATATATCCTTCATCAAGCGCACTGTGTTCTACAGTTGCTTTATCGGTTGCAACCTCGAAGAGAACAGCGCCTGATTCGATTTTATCACCCTCGGATACATGCCACTTGACGATCGTTCCTTCGTCCATAGTGGGTGAGAGTTTGGGCATGGTGAGTGTAAATGGCATCGTTAACCTTTCCGTACGTTTTCTAAAGCTTCAATAATGCGTTCTCTATTCGGCAGCGTTGCATACTCCAGCGGTTTGGAGTAGGGCATCGGCGTCTCTCTTTGACAGACTCTAATTATAGGTGCATCTAGATAATCTAGGCAATGCTCCATTACTTGAAATCCAAGCTCTGCACAGATACCTGCAAAGAGGTGTCCCTCTTCAACAAGTACGCAGAAGTGGGTTCTTTTAACCGATTCTGTAACAGTTCCAATATCTAGTGGCTTGATTGTTCTAAGGTCGATCACTTCTACCTCGATTCCTCTTTTTGCCATCTCATCCGCTGCTTCCAAACAATTTTTAAGCATGCGGCTGTAGGATACAAGAGTGATATGCTTTCCCTCTCTTACGACTTTTGCCTTTCCAATGGGAACTGTATAGTCGTGAGTTGGAATTTCCATCTTCTTTCCATAATCGAGTTCATTTTCAAGAAAGAGAACGGGGCAATTGGCACGAATTGCGGATTTTAGCAGCCCTTTTGCATCATAGGCATTAGAAGGCGCAATAATGTACCAGCCGGGAAATGTTCCGTAAATCGATTCTACGCAATGCGAGTGCTGACAGCTCACTTGAGCAGCAGCTCCGTTCGGTCCGCGAAAAACGATGGGTACATTGAATCTTCCACCTGACATGTAGTGTTGTTTACAAGCCGTCGATATGAGCTGATCTGCCGCCACAAAAGAGAAGTTAAAGCTCATAAATTCTACGATCGGTCTAAGACCGCACATAGCAGCTCCAATGGCAAGACCTGAAAAGCCATTTTCAGAAATCGGCGTGTCGACAATACGTTTCGGCCCCCATTTATCAAGCAGGCCCTTTGTAACTTTATAGGCGCCGTTATACTCCGCCACTTCTTCGCCCATGACAAGAACTTTGTCGTCGCGCGTCATCTCTTCATCAATAGCCTGGCGAAGAGCCTCTCTAATCTCTATCTCTTGTTTATCTGTCACGTCTCCATTACTCCCTCTTCTAATGTCGCAGGATCGGGAAAAGGACTCTCTTCTGCAAATTTCATCGATTGAATCACGATCTCACGCTGTTCTTTGTCATACTCTTTGAATTTATCTTCCGTCAGGATATTGTTTAAAATCAGATTGTTTTTTAAGAGAAAAATAGGATCTCTCTCCATCTCCTTTTTCAAATCTTCCTTAGAACGATAGAGTCCAGGATCAGAGACTGAGTGGCCTTTGAAACGCTCAGTTATAGCTTCAACGATGACAGGTCTCTTTGTTTTCTTCACCTCTTCATAGATCTCTTTGAATCCCGCATAGCAGTTAAAGTAGTCCATGCCGTCTAGAGTATAGCTTTTCATCTTGTAGGCAGGTGCCATCGACTCTGCAATCGGTTCCATAGAAATTGCTCTTGATACGGCAGTTCCCATTCCCCAATGGTTATTTTC
>JAJFML010000014.1 GCA_021772195.1 Chlamydiota bacterium
CCGAAAAAATGATCATTACGTCGCAAGATCTGATTCAAATGGGAACGACTACTTTTCTCATCATCGATAGAGAGACAGAAGTAGAGACTCTCTACGCGCCAAGAGCGGCAGAATATGCACAAGTAGAGGAAGATACAGAAGAAGAAAAGGAAACAGTAGAGGCGCCAAAAGAAAGACTCCCTTGGAAAAAGCAGATTGTTCCAATGAAGCACCTTGTGATGGCAGGATCTTTTGTCCTTGTATTCTTTGTCGTTTTCTTAAGTTTTTTCTCACTATTCAAAACAGAGAGCCACATTGCAAAGTCAAAAGACTATGATTCACAGATTCACGATGTCACAAAGAAATTTGCAGATATTACATTTAACTTTGCACCATCTACTGGAAAAATATTTTTAGTCGGCCATGTGCTGACACCTGTTAGACACCAAGAGCTTACCTATGAACTAGGGAATCTCCCCTTCATAACATCTATTGAAGACAACGTTGTGATCGATGAGTTTGTATGGCGAGAGATGAATGATGTTTTGGTGGAAAATGCAGGCTTTAGAGGAGTTAGCATTCACTCTAATGAACCTGGAAAATTTGTAATCACAGGCTACCTCAATTCTGTGCAGCAATTAGAAGTTCTCGATGACTATCTCACTTCAAACTTTGCCTACACAAACAGACTGAAAAATCTTGTAGTTGTCGAGTCAGAGCTCTCTGCTGTCATTATGCAGATGGTTCAAAAGGGCGGATTTCCAGCACTAGATGTTCAAATCACCAACGGCATGGTTAGTCTTGCAGGAAGGTATGACAAAAAAGAGCAAATCAAATATGACAGACTACGAAAGGAGATTGGTAGAATCCCTGGCGTTCGCGGAGTTAAAAATATAGCGATGGCAACATCGGAGTTAGATGCAAGGATCGATCTTAGCAAAAAGTACCAAGTAACAGGTTTTGCAAAGCACGATAAAATGAACTATAGCGTAGTTGTTAACGGACAAATTTTAACCGTTGGCGAGAGTTTAGATAGCATGCACATCACAAAGATTTTGCCAAGCGCCGTCTTACTTGAAAAAGATGGTTTAAGATTTAAGATCGATTATACGAGGAGATAATATGTTTGGTCTGGAAAAAGAAGAGACAAAAGTTCAAAAGTTTCAGTTCGATCTTGAAATTGAAATTATTGAGAGTCCAGCTAAAGCAAAGGAGCTTATCGATCATTCAAAAGAGATGACCGATAAGCTAAAAAAGGCTGTGAGAGAGGGTGGAAATGAAAAAGATTTTGACAATTACGGAATTCTTTTACATGGCTACTCAGCACTTAGCCGTATTTTAAAAAAATTACAAAAATAGGAGAAAACCCATGTCGGATATGATTTCCAATAAAGATAAGGTCACCCTTAGCTTTCAGACGCTTATCAGCCAATACAGAAGATTGCAATCTTCTCTTGTTAAGCAAATTCGTGCGCTTGCATCTAAGATGTGTCAAGCAGCACCGGGACAATTCCTGCTACTGCAATTTCAGATGAGTCAGGTAACACAGGTAGGTGAGTCGATCTCAAACTTAATTGCGCAGGTAAACAGTATGATTAACTCTACTATTCGCAATCAGAAACCACAATAATAGGATTTTAGATGTCAAAATTAGAGACATTCAAAGAAGATTTTATTCTTCTCTTAGAATCAGGTTTTATTGCTGTAAATCTTGCAGATGAAGACTCTGCCCTTAAACTTTTTAAGGCAGCAGAGATTTTGAACCCCGACAGCACACTTCCAAAAGTGGGCATGGGCTACATGCATCTTCATAAACTTGAGCTCAAAGAGGCGTGTAAGTTATTCGAAAAAGTGCTTAAAAAAGAGCCGAATAATGAAATGGCAAAGACTTTTTTAGGTCTCTGTTTAACACTTTCGCCTAATGCTGTGTCAGAAGGAGAAAAGATTCTTGAGGAGACAACTAAATCATCAGATAATTTGGTGAAGAATTTATCTCACACAGCTCTTGAATTTGTAGAAAGATTTGTTAAAAAAGCGCCAACGCCTGTACAAGCCCCTACTAAAAAAACAGCTAAGAGAAAAAGAGCATGAGAGACGACAAGATCAATCTAGGAAAGATTGAACCGAAATCCATTCCTACAAGCACGCCAGGAGTCACCCCCGATAAATCGAGCTTTCAATCGGAAATGGAAAAGCCATCCTCGATGCCAAGCATGCCCCAAGCTCCTGAAGGTGTCTCACCCATGGATCTTCCCAGAGACTTGCATATTCAGACAGCAGGCCCCTCTATCGAAAGCCTCTTAGCTCAAGCGAACTCTGCTGGCGGTGATTTGGCAGACATTCGAAAGAAGCTAGATACTCCTAATCTCAAATTTAAACGTCAGCATCAGTATCTCTTAAGAAACAAGCTGCTAGAGGCGAATAATCACATCCGTGCTGCTGGAAACCGTATGGGTGCTGTTATGCCTGATCCTGCTGCAATTGCTCACGATGCAAATCCCATTGAGAAGTTTATAGGGTATGTCACAGATGGCCAAAATCAAATGATGGCAGCAAAGGCACAGCTTCAAAAGATTAACAGTAACAATAAAAAGCTCAATCCATCTGAACTTCTTTTAGTGCAGATCAAGATGAGCCAGGCGCAGCAAAACCTTGAGTACTCATCGATTCTCCTCAGTAAGGTGATCGATATATTCAAGCAAACACTCAACATCCAACTATAACCTATGGACCCACATTCCGGCTCGTTTGATGATCTTATCTCTCATCTCGAAGATGTAGAGCTGACAACAGTTCATGGAAGAATCACGGAAGCTGTCGGCACACTTCTAAAAGCGGTCATCCCTCAAGTTAAAATGGGCGAGGTCTGCCTAATTAAACGAGAAGGCGACGTACCTCTTGTATCTGAGGTAGTGGGTTTTACAAAAGATGAGGTCTTTCTATCTCCACTTGGAGAAATGTCCGGCATTGGCCCTTCATCAGAAGTGATTCCCCTTCGCATTGCTCTCCATATTAAAGTGGGCCCTGAGCTCCTTGGCAGAGTATTAAATGGCGTAGGTGAGCCGATCGATGAGAAAACATTAGAACTTACCGAATCCTTTCCCGTCATCAACCCTCCGCCCGATCCCCTAAAGCGAGAGATTATTTCCGAACCCTTATCTACAGGCGTGAGGTCGATAGATGGCGCGCTTACCTGTGGAAAAGGCCAAAGAGTCGGTATCTTTGCAGCTGCAGGTGGAGGTAAATCGACTCTTCTTGGGATGATTGCCAAAAATGCTAAAGCTGATGTCAATGTCATCTCACTCATTGGAGAGAGAGGCAGAGAGGTCCGCGAGTTCTTACAGAATGATCTTGGTGAAGAGGGCATGAAGAGGTCGGTTGTGATTGTCTCAACCTCAGATCAGGCACCTCAGCTTCGAATAAATGCAGCCTACGTTGGAACGGCAATTGCCGAATACTTCCGAAATCAGGGAAAGACAGTCATTCTTATGATGGATTCAGTGACGCGTTTTGCAAGAGCCCTACGGGAAATTGGCCTGGCGGCAGGAGAGCCCCCTGCAAGAGCTGGCTATACGCCTTCTGTCTTTGCAACTCTTCCAAAACTGCTCGAGCGCTCAGGCAACTCAGACAAAGGCTCCATCACCGCATTCTATACAATACTCGTCGCAGGTGATGACATCACCGAACCTGTTGCAGATGAAACAAAATCCATTTTAGATGGACACATCATCCTCTCCAGCGACCTTGCAAGACAATACCACTATCCCGCGATCGACGTTTTATCATCCGTTAGCCGTGTTCTTACCGCTATTACCGATCGTGAGCACCAGGCGCTCATAGGAAAAATTCGCGAAGTGCTTGCGAACTACAAGAAAAACGAGCTCTTGATCCGCATTGGAGAGTACAAACCAGGATCTGACAAAGACGCCGACTTTGCCATTAAATATGTAGACAGAGTGAACTCCTTTTTAAAACAGCAAGTGAATGAAAAATCCTCTTTTGAAGATACTTTAAACGCTCTAAAATCCCTATTCCATTGATATGAACGGCTTACAATATCCTCTTGAACAGCTCATGACCATCAAAAAAAATCGCTACAATCAAGCGGTTAAAATGTTGGAAGAAAAAAAAG
>JAJFML010000131.1 GCA_021772195.1 Chlamydiota bacterium
ATCATAAATATCACCTTCATCTTTTCGAAGAAGGCAATCCCGAAATTGCCCTTAACCTACTCTTTCGAAAGTATCTATCTGAGCACAAAGAGGCGAGAGAAGAATATGGAAAACTTAAACTCTCTCTTATTGAGAAGTTGCAACAAGATAAAAAAACCAATACAAAGTTAAGTGAATATAATTTAGGAAAAGACAAATTCATCAAAAAAATCCTACAAAAAGCAGGATTAAAAGGGCTCTTTGTCCGTTTTTGCACTCATTATGATGAATTCGACGCTGCAAAGGATCTCTGTGATAAGTATTTTCCCGAAAAACTTCTCAACTTCTCCTCTAAAAACTTTCACCACTTCATGCTCTATTCAGCAACAGAGATCGTTGGATATGCTCAAGTAGAGGTTAAGAGAGATCAAAAAGGTGTCCTTCAGATTTTTGCTCTAGAAGAAAAAGAGCACGCAGAATTTTTCATCAATACGATTTTAAAATGGCTAATGAAAATTGGCGTTACCGATATCAAGAATAATATTCATTGAGATCAACATATAGCCTTTCAATCTCTTTTTCCGTCTCGCCATATTTTTCCATCACCTCAAATTCAGTCACTCCCCCTTCAATTAAACGAAGTCTCTCCTTTTGCTCCTCTTCGAGCATCTCTATCTTCTTTTCAAGATTTGAAATCTGTCTCTTCTCTTCCTTTCTCTTTTGAAAAGAAGCACTGCCGCCTCTCTTTTCAGTCGTAACTTTCTCTTCTTCCCAGCCCACCTTTTCCATAAAATGATCAAAGCCTCCCAAAAAGACTCTCTGATTATCTTTTTCGCATACAATCAGCTGATCGAAAGCAATCCTTTTCAAGATCATCTCACTATGAGTGACGATAATGACTGTTCCCAAAAAGTTCTCAAGCGCGCCTACCAGTGCATCAATCGACTCAATATCTAAATGGTGAGTGGGCTCATCTAATAGAAGTAAATTGCACGGTTTTGCAATAATTTTCCCCAATAATACCCTGCTTTTTTCTCCTCCAGATAACAGCTCGATCTTCTTGGAAGCGTCATCACCACTAAAAAGCATAAGCCCTGCAATGCCTTTTACCTCTGAGACCGATAGTTCAGAGTTTGCAAACCCAATCTCTTCTTCAACTGTGCACTTGGGATTTAATTGATCGATATTAGTCTGCCCAAAATATCCCACCTGCAAATTATCCGGTTTTTTAACGCGCCCTTTTTTCGGCATTAAATGACCACTTAAAAGCTTTAATATCGTCGATTTTCCCCTCCCATTTTTTCCAATTACAGCAACGCGCTGATTTTTCAAAATCTCTAACGAAAAGCCCTCTACTAAAGGCTTCTATGTATAGCTAAATGAAACACCTTTCGCCTCCATCATCTTCTTTCCGGGAAATGCTGATTCTGAAAAAGCAAAATCAAGATGAGCCATCTGATTTAACTTCTCTAAAACAGGGTCTTTTGCAAGCTGCTTCAATTTCGACTGAGCTTGAGCTGCTTTTGTAGCCTTTGAGCCGAAGCGTTTCACAAATTTTTCAACATGCTCTCGCTTCTTTTCTAACTTAACCCTCGCCCTTTCATGTACCTCTTCTTCCATCAAGATCTTTTCAAAATAGTTCCTGGTGCCTCCCCCGATCTTCCTGAGCATACCGCTGTGAAAGCCCATTGTGTGCGTGGAGACCTCATCTAAAAAATCGCGATCATGGGAAACGATAATCAGAGCACCTTTCCACTCTTTCAATACTTTTTTCAGCCACCTGATAGAAAGAATATCGAGATAGTTAGTAGGCTCATCGAGAAGAAGAAAGTCGGGCTCCTTTAAAAGAGCTTTTGCTAGGTGAAGCCTTAGTTGAAAACCGCCAGAAAAACTTCCCGGATCTTTATGAAAATCTTTCACTGTAAATCCGAGGCCTAATAAGGTTCTCTCAACTTTATAAATCGCCTCTTCTTCCCCAACAGGCAGGCCTTTTGCTCCTTCTTTTAATAAAGTCTCCTCATCAAAATGAATATGCTGAGACAAATAGCCAACGCTCGTTCCTTTTGAAAAGGAAACTACACCCTCATCTGGCTCCAGTTCCCCTGACAAAACACGAAAAAGTGTCGACTTACCCGATCCATTCCGCCCTACAAGAGCACACCTCTCTCTTTCTTGAACCGTGAAAGAGACATCTTCAAACAAAACCTTTCCGCCAAAAAAAACTGAGATATTTTTACATTGTAACATGAAATCGCACCTAGCGCAGAACTCCTTGCATCATAAAGAAAAGGCGATGAAAACGATGGTGGGTCTCTACGTCATCCCAAACGCCGCCATTTCCGCTCGTGAACTTATCAATCAAAGCCTCTTTCTGATCCTCAGTTAGCCCTGGATAATTTTCCAATTTTCTCCTCATATAGCCCGCAAAGTGAATCCTTCCAAAACTGTGTACAACCGCATCTAAAGATCCCCTATATTCTTGATACATCCTTTTCCTAAAAGGAGAAAAACCTTTCCATACAAAATAGAATAGCCCCGAAAAAAGATTGCGCACCTCCTCTGTTACAGGACTAAAGCCCAAATTGATAAAAGCGCCATAGAATTTGCTCGTATGAATATCTAAGGAGTAGGCCTGCATGATTTTCCATCGCATGAAAATATTTTGATAACAAACTCTTGCTATCTCTCTTCGTCTATCTATTAGCTTTCCTTTTACCATTTCTTCAAAATCGTCAGCAATTGAAACACTTCTCTTCTCAATATTTCCATAAATGATCTGTCCGCTCGCTCTTAAAATCCCCTCGCCGCAATAATTACCAGCCTCGACGGCCATTTTCAAAAGAAGATCTTCCCTTTCTCTTTCTAAAATCTCAGCCCTTGCATCCACCCCAACTAGTCGAACATATTCTAAAAGATAACGACACCTACTCTTTTTCAGGCGCCCAATTTCATCTCCTAGCCCCTTTATATAATGTAAAATTTTCGCCGAATCATCCCTTGCACGATCTAAATGGTTTTGCGATCCCTTAATTCTCTTGTCTCCCTTCAAAACACTTATTAAACAGACAAGCTGATCTCTTACCCAACCTTTAGCAAATTGTTCTTTACTCGCTCCGTCAGAAAGCTGCCCAATATAATAATCAACTCTTCTCTCAAAATCATTTCTTCCTGGATATTGCTCTCTTAAAAAACTAATGAAGCGCTCATCTCTTTTGAGCTTATTTATTAATAGACCATAGTCCCACTTTGCCTTATCAAAAAGCTCCAAATAGTCATCAAAACATCTATCCTGAGGTAGATCTTTGCCGCATATCACCTCTTTGCTGCAGTGTGCAGGATTAATCTCAAAATCTACATCATCCCCGTCTAATATCCGGTTTATCTCTGCAAAAGAAAGATCTCCCCTCAGGGCAACCTCCGCATCGATCTCTTCAAGACTATGTCCGCCAGCAACCTTCTGAAAAACCCTATCGATTTTTCCCATAATAAAGTTTTGAGCTCTAGGAAAACACTCAACAACGCTCACCGCGCCCATAAGGCCCACGATGCCGCCGCACATCATTAATCCCGCTCCGCTCATAAGAGGTAAATAGCTCTCCATAAAGAGCCTCACCCTATCCGGCAAATGTCCTGAGCCAACCATCTTCCTAACGCCGAAAGCGACCAGAGCGCCGCTTCCAAAAGCAACCCCACCCAATCGTACAAGCACACAAACGCTCACCATAAAGGCTACCTGAATCACATCACTTGCATATCTTGCATATAGACTAAGCGCCCTTCCATTTCCCACACTCACACCTTCAGGAAGCCTAATAGGCAGAATCTCCCAATTATTGAAGCGTTTCATAGTCGTATCAAAATCGCCATGCATGTAAAGAGCTGCTAAATATTGAACGGGATAGATGACAAAAGGAAGAATTTTTAGAAAAACCTGCATTGTTTTAACAACAGGCACTTGAGCTGTACACTTAACGATTTCATCAAATGCACCCCTTAAAAAAACAGCCTGAAAAAATAATGGTCTTGAAGCTAAGTAATAGCTACTGCCTTGCTTAACATCATCGCCAAACTCTTTCACCCCAATTTCACTGCTAGCTAGACTAAAACCACTCATCCAAGGAGTTAGAGAACTTCCCATAAATAGACCTCGAAAAGAGTCTAAAGAGGAACAAAAAATATTGCATCAACAATTTGAGAAGATCTCCTACAGACTCACTCTGATAAAGTAACGGCACCGCCTAACCAATAATCTTTCGATGAGTCGTACAAAAGCTCCAGCTGCCCGCCTAACACTTTTATTCGGTAGATTGACTTTTCACCCACTAAGCCCTCGCTTTTAGCAACAGCTAAGCAGGCAGTGCTTCCCGTTCCACACGCTTGAGTAATGCGATAAAGGCCTCTTTCATAGGTGAGTACAGATAGATCAACCTCTTGCTCTTTCTTAACAAGATTAACATT
>JAJFML010000132.1 GCA_021772195.1 Chlamydiota bacterium
TCTTCAAAAAAGTGCGTTGAGACAACATTTACTCCCATTTCTTCGACCATACTTTTGAAGTCTTCAGGATTTGCGATCCCACAAAAGAGCCCGAGTTTTTTTGGAGGTGAGACAACTTTTCCATCCAGCTTTTCAAAATGGGTGATTATTTTTTGAACACCGACAATAGGAGATGCCGAATATTTCCTTATGAGAGGAATAACTTCTTTCTGAAAGGAGTTCACAACAATCAGATCGGCACTTTTCAGCCTTTTTGGAGAATCTCTTAAAAAGCCACGTGGTAAAAAATGCCCCTGGCCAAAAAGATCGTATGCATTTATTGTAACGATATCAATATCTCTATGAAGCCTTCTGTGCTGGAAACCGTCATCGAGAATGAGTAAATCTAATTTTTCACTCTCCGCTTTTTTTGCGGACAAAATACGATCTTTCCCCACAAATACAAAAGCATTAGGGATTTTTTTTGAAATAAGAAAGGGCTCATCACCAATTTGAGATGCAGAAAAAAGAGGCCCCGATCCGCTAGCTGCAAGGACATTTTTTTTCTCAGATTTTGATAAATAGCCGCGAGATAGCACAGCAGATCGCTTTTTTATCTCAGACAATAAATGAAGAATTAGAGGCGTCTTCCCAGTGCCACCTGCTACAATCGATCCGATGCTAACAACTGTAGGCCCTACTTTCTCAGCTTTTAAAACATTAAAATCATAAAGCCTATTTTTAATAAAAGCCCCTATTCTCCAAAAAAGACTAAGCAAAAAAAGAAATAAAATTCCTCTTTTTTTCTTCAAAATCATTCTGCGAAAGAATGGATAAGTTTTAGAGGGTTGCATGAATTTCCGAAAGAGCTTTCTTTGAACCAAAGAGGTTCCCTTCTACCATTTCAATAATGATGTGAATCGCTGCCATATGAGCCTCTTGGATACGGTCGGATGTCTCAAAGCCTTCTACAATCCATTCGAGAGAGCTCTTTCCTTTCAGCTTCCCCCCTGTTTTCCCTAAAAAGGAGATCGTAGTCAGCTTCATCTCATTTGCTCTATCAATCGCTTTCACAAGATTGGGAGAATTGCCGCTGGTAGTAAGAGCTATAAAAATATCTTCCGGCTTGCCATATGCCTCCACCCCCCGAGAAAAAACTGAGTCATACCCCATGTCGTTTGCAGTACAAGTTAAGTGACCCGGCTCCGAGAGTGCAATTGCTGGAAGCGCTTTTCTTTTTTGCCGAAATTGTCCTGTGAGCTCTTCTGCAAAATGCATGGCATCACAAAGACTCCCTCCATTTCCTGCAATGATCAGCTTGCCGCCCTTCATAAAACAACTCGAGATTAATAGGGATGCTTTTTGAATAAAGTGAAGCGAGCTCTCTTCTTTGAGAGTACTTGCCGCTCGGATGGCATCTTCCACTGCTTTAAGAATATTCTGCTTCATATTATACTCATTGTTTTTTGATAAACTTATACCGAGGCATTTCTTAAATTTCCATGAAAAAGAGATTCAATATTGCAGTCGTAGGCTCTACAGGAGCTGTTGGAAAAGAGATCATAACCCTCTTAAAGAAAAGAGATTTTCCTATTGAGATACTCTCTGTCTTTTCTTCTCAAAACATCTCAAATGCCTCTTTTGATAACGCTGATATCATCTTCCTTGCAGCAGGTGCAGCTGTTTCAAAAGAGATCACCTACAAACTACTTGCCTCCAATGCCAGAATCATCGATTTAAGCTCTGCTTTTCGCATGGAAGAAGATGTTCCTCTCATTATGCCAGAAATCAACCCCCATCTCATTCAAAAAAACAGGCTTATCGCATCTCCGAACTGCGTAGCGTCATTAATGGCGCTTCCTCTTTTTCCCATTCATCAAAAATGGGGCATAGAGCGCCTAGTTGCAACTGCTTTTCAAGCAGCTAGCGGCGGAGGCAAAAAGCTTTTACAAAAACTCTATGCCGACACGAAAAGCACTCTTTCAAATGAGACAAGCAAGGACCCTCACTTTTACGGTTTCAACCTCTTCTCTCACACATCTCCCTTACTAGATTCTGGCTATGTGGAAGAAGAGAAAAAAATTATGGATGAGATGCGAAAACTCATATCCGAGCCTGATCTTAAAATTTCAGTTACCTCCATACGTGTTCCCGTTGAAAGAGCTCACTCCATTTCAGTAAATATCCAGTGCCAGGAAAAAATTTCTTTAGAAGACGTTTATAATCTCTTGCATCAAACAAAAGGAGTTAGGATATTTGAAGACAGAAAAAATAATCTCTTTGCAAGTCCAAGAGACGCAGCGGGGAAAGAGGAGGTTTTTTGTGGACGCTTTCGCATTGATCCCTCTCAGCCAAACACACTTGAGATGTGGATTGTGGGAGACCAGTTATTAAAAGGAGCTGCACTCAACGCAGTTCAAATTGCAGAAATATTAAAGGATGAAGAATGAAACTATTTAGAAAAAAAACTATCAAAGACCTATTACCTCCACCTGTAGATGCTTCGCACCGAGAATATTCCATGATCCTCTCCTCTCATGACGATCTTTCTGCACCCACAGAAGATATGATCAAACTCGCGCTCAAAGCGTGCGCAAAAGCCCAAGACCTAAAATTAGAAGAGTTAAAAGAGCGCATTCAGGATGACAAATTTTATCTTTTTCCAGGCGAACACTACCGTCTACTCGCTGCTCTCACAAAAGTTCTTCGCGCAAAAAATGTGGTAGAAATCGGAACATCAACAGGCTTGTCCGCTCTTGCCATTCTCTCATCTCTCACATCAAAAGCCCGGCTCACAACTTATGATGTCATTCCTTATAACGAAATGGAAAACAGCTTCCTTACCAAAGAGGACTTTGAAGATGACAGACTTGTGCAATACACAGATGATCTTGCAGATGAAAAGATGATTCGCAAACATAAAAATGTTCTAAAGAGT
>JAJFML010000133.1 GCA_021772195.1 Chlamydiota bacterium
GAGCTTCAAATGAAAGCGGTTTTAGCAGTTCCTATCTATCCAATTTTAGGATCAACCTTGCTATCCCCCGAAAAGCGCCTTGA
This sequence comes from Chlamydiota bacterium, assembly GCA_021772195.1. GTDB lineage: Bacteria > Chlamydiota > Chlamydiia > Chlamydiales > SM23-39 > JAJFML01. The sequence continues at coordinate 84 of JAJFML010000133.1, forward strand.
ACTAGAGCCTAATGTTGCAACAAAAAGCGCAGCTTTTTGTACCTGGAAAGAGATTGAAGAGATGGCAGCCTCCCCTTTTATTGAGATAGCCTCCCACTCCTACAATCATGAAGATCTAACCCAAAAAGAGGTCAATTTAAACCTTGAAATTGTCCAATCCAAAAAGTTATTAGAGGGAAAAATCAAATCTCCTGTGAAAACCTTCATTTACCCTTACGGAAAGTATACTAGGCAGGTGCAGAAAAAGGTTCAAAAGCACTATTCTTACTCTATGCGTATTGGATCCGCGTTCAATTTCTTCTCCTCTCCCCTTCTCTACCGCGTACCTTGTGATAATCTCATTCATATCTCTCAATTGTTTGAACTAAAAACAAAAACTCGTCTCTTTTTAAAAACTCTTATCTGTAAAGTCCGCCGTAGATAATATCTCATGCTAAAAAAAAGGAACTATCATGACAATTCAAGCTTTTCAAACGTGCGCAGTACAACAATCCGTCTCTACGTTTCATGCAATGGCACAAAAGTGCCCATCTTCTTTTCAAATAAGAGAGAAGCACCCCGCATTTATTGCAGGAGAGTATCTTGTAAGGCCTCTTATTGATCGAATTTCAAGTGCATTTTCCTGGCTTAATCGTGTGACATCCTTGCCAGGTGCTGCAGCTGAAAAAGTAGAAGAAGAGGATATGAATACAGTCACCCCAGATCTCGCCCATCACCTGATACAGAGTCAAATAGAGAATCTCTTTCTAGTTGGAAATAGATTTGATAATAGGTATCAAAATATTTTTGGAGTCGAAAATGGGGATCGTGATTTGGCAACTGAAGCACTAAGTGAGCTAACAGAGATCCCAACGAATACAAATACGCTTTTGGGACTTATGCATACACAAGTTAGAAGAGTCATGAAGCTATTTTTAAAAATTAATGATGTTTGCAGTAAAAATATGACACTTGCATGTCAAAATGGCATGGAAAATCTCAGAAGGCTTAATGTAATCCTTCATAAGCAAGAAGTTCATCTCTCTGAACTGCACCAGGGTCCATCTATTGGTGAATGGCTGTTTAATGGGATCGTTAACTCCTTAAGAGAAATATGGAGTGGTATCAAAAATTCTGATCGCCACGATTTCTGATAGATAAATTGAAGATAAAATTAGAAATTTAAATTCAATATATTTGAGGAGAGAATCATCTGATAAGAATTGAACAGGTTCTTGTCCTAAAAGAGAAATCTAATAATGTAAATTGGTATGCTTGACGGTAGCCGGATTCGAACCAGCGACACGCGGATTATGATTCCGCTGCTCTAACCAGCTGAGCTATACCGCCAAAGAGAAATAGCGGGAGCAGGACTCGAACCTGCGACCTTTGGGTTATGAGCCCAACGAGCTAACCACTGCTCCATCCCGCGATAAATTAATGACAAAATAATAACTTAAGACTCCTATTAACCACAAGCCTTCTTTTACATCTGAAGTGTCATCATGCTTTAGAGATGGGGAAGGATTGTATTTAGAGTGACATTTAGTCTGCCCTTCAATGTCTTGATAAGCGCTTTTGCATTTGCACTCATTTCATTTTTCTTCTCTCTGTTTGCTAGAAAAGGAATAATAAACTCTGCATAGTCATTGAGATGAAGTGGCGCTCCCGATTTAGCATAGAGAACCATCTCTTTTAAATCTGCTTGTGTATGCATAAAGGGACCAAAAAAGACAGGAAGAGAGTAGAAGTTGGGCTCTAGGATATTATGTCCGCCAACCTTTGCTGTGTAGCTGCCGCCCATAATGGCAAAATCAGATAACTGGTAGCAGATGGGTAAAAATCCCATACGATCTATAAGAATTACCTTTTCGGTATGATTCTTTTGATCAATGCGGCTAAGTTCGATAAATGGCACTTTCTCATTTCGTAGAGTATTTGCAACATGCACAAACCGTTCGGGATGTCTAGGTGCTAATAAAATCTTAAGAGAAATATCAGTCTCCCAAATTCTTTTCATTTCACGGATAATTTTTTTCTCTTCAGGAGCGTGGGTGCTTGCAATGGTAATGATAGAATCTTCTTTAAAAAGCCCCAGTTTTTCTTGCCAGGATTTGAGCTCTTTTGCCTTTAAAAGCGGCGTCTCTTGATCATATTTGAGATTACCTGTCACAACAATTTTCTTAGAATCTACTCCGATTTGCATAAACCTTCTTTTGTATGCGCTATTTTGAACGCATATTACATCAAAGTAGGAGAAGAGCTGTTTTGTAAAATCACTTGCATACCCGAAGCGCTTGGTTGAGCGCTTGGAGATTTTTGCGCTGACAAGGAGGAGGTTTGCTCCCTGTTTTTTCGCAAACTTAGCAAGGTTAAACCAAAAATCAGTTTCAATCAAAATGAGTGCCTGAGGGCGAAGGCGCTTGAATAGTCGAGACATATTCCAGGGAAAATCAAAAGGCATAATAAAGACATGATCAATGCCAGGTATTGTTTTGGCCTCTTCAAATCCGGTCTCTGTTACTGCTGAAATATAGATAAGGGCATCCGGAAATTTTTCGCGAAGCCTCATGATAAGACACTTAGATGATTTCATCTCACCGAGAGAGATGGCATGCAGCCAGATAAGCTTTTTGGGTTCCGAAATCTTTTGCGGTAGCCTAAGCCCTATTCGCGAGAGTAAGTGTTTTCTTCTTCTCTT
>JAJFML010000134.1 GCA_021772195.1 Chlamydiota bacterium
AAGTGCTACAACGAGATGGTCATACTTTATCTCGCGAGATTTTTGACTAAACTTGGGGGTAAGAACGACAACTTTATTCTCTGTATCAACATGTTCAATTTCACGAATATATAAGCTAGCTTTGGGAATAAGAGATCTGAGAGAGCTGATTGTATCGGTAATACCTACTGTACCGCCTACAACCTCTGCTAGCATTGGCTGATAGACAAAATAGTTTTCTCGATTAATGATCACAATCTCATAGTCACTCTTTCCTCTCAAATGCTTTTCGAGGTGCATTGCTGTATAAATGCCGCCGAAACCGCCGCCGAGGATAACAATTTTTTTCTTCTCCATATTTCGGATCCTAGCACGAAAGCCTTTTTCCTAAAAATTATTTCACAATTCCGCTATATATTTAGATATGACAGAAATTTATCTTATGCAGCACGGAAATGCCTTTCCCGATGGAGATTCACCATTGAGTGAAGAGGGGAAAAATAAAGTAGAGGCCTCAGGAACGGCTCTAAAAAATCTTGGAATTCAATTTGATCTTATCCTCTCTTCTACAAAAAAAAGATCTCAAGAAACCGCAAAAATCATTAAAAAAGAGACATTCCATCAAAAGGAGATCTTAGAGTCGGAGCTAATAAAACCAAAAACACCCGCTGAAGATACGCTCTCTTTTCTACAGAATCACATCGATCAGGCCCGCATATTAATTGTAGGGCACCTTCCTTCTCTTGCTGAAATAGCCTCTCATCTTCTGAGTCCTACACATATTAATATCCAAATTCAAAATGGCGGTTGTACTCGCATCGACACCAACTCTCTGATGGATCATACAGGTACACTTATCTGGCATCTTACGCCCGAACAACTAAAAGGCTTATCATGAAAATCTACCTAATAAGGCACGCTGAGACCGAATGGAATCTAACACATAGGCACACAAGCACTACCGATCTTCCTCTTACTAAAAAGGGGATAAAGCAAGCAAAAGCTCTAAAAGTTCGCCTACAAGGCAAAAAATTTGATCATATTTTTTCAAGTCCCATGCAAAGAGCAATCGAAACCTGCGTGAATGCAGGGTTTGAGAAAAACATGCAAATCGAAAAAGATCTCTCTGAATGGAACTACGGAGATTATGAAGGCAAGACAAAGGATGAGATCAATGAAGATCATCCAGGATGGTCCATCTTTTCTCACGGTGCAAAAGGGGGCGAGAGTGTAGAGGATGCTTTTTGCAGAGCAAAAAGGTTCATCGAAAAACTTCTCAAATTAGAAGGAGATATCATTCTCTTTTCTCATGGACATTTCTCAAGAGTTTTAGGCGCATCATGGATCGGACTAAACGCCCATTTTGGAGAAGCTCTCACCCTTACAAATGCTAGCGTCTCTATCTTGGGGATCAATCAAGATAAGCCAGCTATTTTTCTCTGGAATGATACCTCTCATTTATCCAACACTTGAATTCTAATTCAGTTTTTCATTAAAATTTTTCCGTTTATAAATTTCATGAAAGGTGACCTCCATGCTTAAATATTTACTATTTTTCCTTGTTTCAACTTCTCTTTTTGCTTTTGAGACAGGAGTTAAAACTTTTCGTCTATTCGATGAGACAAGAGACAGACCTGTCAAGATTGAGGTCTGGTATCCCATAGAACAAGGCAAGCATGAAATTGTTCAGAACGATTGGTGGAATAAAAACTGGGTGCACATGGACCAAGTTCGAGATGCTGAAATCTTAGACGGCACATTTCCTTTGATTGTAATGTCTCATGGACATTGGGGCGAACGAAGAGACCGTTCATGGATCGCAGAAGATTTAGTGGAAGCAGGCTATATTGTAGCATCAGTCGAGCACCATGGAAACACTTGGGACAGTGATGATCCAGAGTTTTTCCTAACTCCCTGGTACCGCCCGCAAGATATTAGCTACGCAATCACCGCACTATTAAACGAGGAGGTTCTGTCAAAATCGATTGATCACGATAGAATTGGATTTTGCGGATTTTCTCTAGGTGGGATGACCGGTATTTGGCTAGCCGGCGCTAGACTTGAAAACTTAAAGTTTGATTCGATCGATCTATCATCCGTCGAGCTTCCTCGAATTGTTCTTCAAGCACTCCTTGAAAAGGTAGATTTTGAAAAATGCGCTGAATCCTTTACCGATGAGCGCATCAAATCCTACCTTCTTCTAGCACCATCTGTTTGGGGCTTTAATACCAATACCTTTTCGAACATAACAGCACCCATGCATATTATTGTGACGCGTGGTGACATTGTTTTAGCTCCAGAATCGCACGGTCTATTTCTGAATGAATGCCTCCCTCATTCCGAGCTTACGCTAATAGATTCACTTGCAAACCACAATATTTACTTAACCGAGATATCAGAGGTTGGAAAAGAAAGACTTCCAGAATGGGTATATGAAACTCATCCTTCTGTAGATAGGAAAGAGACTCAAGAGTACATTGGCAAAGTTGCAACAACGTTTTTTGATAAAACTCTCTAGTCTAGAGGGGTGAAAGAGACTTATTTTTTTCACCCCACAATTATTTTCCTTTTCAAGTGAGACATTTTCTCTTATTTTGTATAAAGGAAGGTATTATCATTTAGGCAAAAAGATTAACTGGATTAAAAGATGCTTTACTATTTTTGGAACTCTCTCATTTATATTGGGCTTCCTCTCGTTGCTCTCTATCATCATGTACATGAAAATATCTTCTTAAATGTATCAGCTAAAGATGCTGTGGGTCTTGAAAAAGTATCAAATACACTTCTCGCACCCATTTCTTACCTTCTGGGTGGAAAAGAAGCTATCCCCCTACCAGATGGCTGCCCTTTTGCCTATGAGATCAAGCAACGCTACGATTACACAGATGAGCATCTAACCAGAAATATGTGCCTTGCAACCATTGCAGCCCCCGCCTCTTTAACTCTAGGATCTGCCGTAAAAGCTCTCTCTTTCTTCTCTTCTCAGACTAGAGAAAGACATCAAAAGATCACAGCTGCGATCAAAAGCCCTATTGTGATTTCGAATGTAGAGTACTATCAATCAAAAGGAGTTAACTTCCATGGATACGATAATTTGGAAGTGCTTGAAACTCAGGGTCACTTGAGAAGAGAGGGTGAAGAAAATATTATGCCCCATTTGAAGGAAGGACTTCTTGCTATCTATAAGATTTTCAAAAAGCATAACATTCCTTGCTGGGTAGATTGCGGCACATGTCTAGGTGCGCTTCGCTACGGCGGCGTTATTCCTTGGGATGAAGACATTGATATGGCAATCATTGCAAATGATCATGACAACGCGATGCGCGCTTTAAAAGAGCTCGATCCCGACAAATTTGTTGTCCAAGATTGGTCAGGTAGAGCACTTCCTAAAACCTATATTCGTATCTACGTTAAAGAGGCTCATAACCATATCGATCTCTATCATTTTAAAATTGATGGGAAAAATAAAGTAGCGCATCAAGTACTCTCCAACGAATATTCAAAATTTATGCCTGAGTGGTGGAAAGTTCGAGAGAGAAGATATAAAATCCCTA
>JAJFML010000135.1 GCA_021772195.1 Chlamydiota bacterium
TAGCATCATAGAAAGAGAGGGGAAAAATCCTGATAGGCCTGTAGTAATAGGTAGAGCTAGCATCCCAGCTCCGATACAGCTGCCTGCAACTAAGAGCATGCCACCAAAAACACGACCTGTGAGTAGCTTTATCATAAAGCACTCAAGACTGCTTTTGCATTTTTTCTAGCTTGCGAGTCTCTTGACCAAGTCTTCCTAACTCATATCCATCAAAATCAACAAATTTGAAAAAACGATCAAACCTTGGCTCTGCATCGCAAACTTGTCTGGCCATCTCTTGTGCAATATATCGGTAGTTTGGATGTCCCGCAGGAGATGAACGAAGTTCACAAAGCCACTGAAGAGCGCGCAAATTAATATGAAAATACCAATGGGTATTATAAGCCATCGGCACAACATATTGAGCCTCTTCAGGAAGTTCAGCTGCAATTGTACTGTATGCATTTCGTGCCATATCCATAGCATCGACATACTCTTTTTCCATTTCCGTTCCCTTTATTTCTGAGGGAACAAAATATCCATAATTACATGTAAGCAGTTGTCTTTCCTGAGTTAGAGTACGATGACGATGTAGATCGCGGTAAATACCGTAATCTGCAAGGATTTCAAATGTGAAAGTCGCATGTTCAAGAGCGCGCGGCGACTTTTGTCTTCTGTTTTCTCTTGCCGAACAAGCAGCGTCCAATATTCTTAAAAGGTCCTCTTCAGGGAGCTTTCTTGTCATCTCTTGAAGTTCACCAAGAGATGAAGAGGAGTGTTCAAAAAGAAGAGCACCTGCCACTTTATAGGCAGCGTCTGTATCGTGATAGACCATCTTGACGCCCACCTCAGCTAAGTCTTCCGCGTCATCTTTATAATTTTCAGCTAGCCTCTTCAATTCTCCTTGCATCTCTTCTGTAAAACTCGAAAAATTGAGCTGATGTTTATGGGAGACTTCAGCTCTACGAATAAATGAGGGAACAACTTTGGATAGCTCTTGGAAGCTCGTTTTTCCAATCTCTTGAAGCTCTGCTAAGTTGTGACAATTTAATTTTTGAATCAGTGTCTCAAAAAATCTTCCATTTCCAAATACACCCATATTTGTGAGAGCAGATGCTGGAAGCAGACCGCGAAGACAGTCGAGAACTTTTGCTCTCAAGGATGCGGTGTATGCTGCTTTAGAAATACTATGCTCTCTGGGGAATTTATCTTCAATAATCGCAGTTAGAGGGGGTATTAGCTTGCTATAAGTATCAAAAAGATGGTTGCAAGTTTCTAAATAAAGGTCTCTGTATGCAGAGGTCATGATGATAGGTTCTTGATAGAAAAGATATTCGCCATCTACTTTCTGATCAAAATAGATGTATCTCGTCGACTTTTCTAATGGAGAGCCTCCAATGCGAGAGTCCTCTATAGATTTAGCAGCTAGCATCGAAATATTTTCAATAGCGAGGTGGGCGCCGCCTAATTCTCCAATAGAATCATCACCATACCCATCTAGGATCCGATCATAAAAATTTTGAGCCTTTTTAATAGCGACAAACTGTTCATCTGCACCTTCTTCAAATTTTCCAGCAATGTCTTTAAAAGCTGTATCTTCGTTAAGGATAAACTCTTTTAAGAGAAGTGATCTGAGACCTAGACTTGATCTTGAGTATCTTGAAAAAAGAGCTCCTTTTATAACCTCTGGAAGGTTTCTAAGAACAAAAACGTTACTAGTTGCATTACTTACAAAACGATCGAGAATTTTAATTTGGCTTTCGGAGAACTCCTCATAATTCTGAACCATCTTAGGAACCTTTGGTTATACATTTAGGAACTTAAAGACTGCCACAAGAGATCATGCCTGATCAAGAAAAAACTCGTGTAAGCCAAAAATTAGGAACAAAATGTAATTTAAAGCTATTCCAATTCAATGAGATAACACAACTCCTTCTCCCAAAAGTAGAGGTTATTTCCATTCATAAGACTCCCTTTATTCTTATGAATATCTTAAAAAATGAAAAAGGGAATGCACCAAAAGACGCTCTTCGATTAAAAATGATACTTTCTAAATAGGAGAAGATGACCATGAGTGTACTTTCTATCAATCAAGTGAGCTTTGTCCTTGAAAAACGGCTCTGAAGAAATCGAAAGAGCGCTGCTATTAGGTCTCTAGTTAGAGTTACCTCGCTGTTGAGAAGCGATCTTATCATGCCCTTCTTTCTATTGAGTGGTACAAAAAGAAAGGAAAGAATCGAAAGCATGCCTGGGATTCATAGAATGTCTCTAGACCTCGTCATGAAAGCTATCGGCCAATACCACCTACTGGGGATTCAAGCTTTTGCCCTATTTCCTGTGATTGAAAAGGAAAATAAATGCCTTAAAGGTCTAGAGGCCCTCAACGCTGAAGGGATGCTTCCATCTGCGATCCTAGCCATTAAGAAAGAATTCCCGGAGATCTGTTTAATTGCAGATATTGCTTTAGACCCTTTTACTTCTCATGGTCATGACGGAGTCATTTCAGATAATGGAAGAATTCTAAATGATGAGACGCTAAAGGTTTTGGGGCAAATGGCACTAATCCAAGCAGCAGCAGGAGTTGATGTCATAGCACCTAGTGATATGATGGATGGAAGAGTGGGCTACCTTAGAAGAGCTCTTGACACATCTGGCTTTACAGACACCTCTATCCTCTCTTATTCAGCTAAGTATGCATCTGCTTTCTACTCTCCTTTTCGAGAGGCACTTGGATCATCTTTAAGCTTTGGTGATAAGAAAACCTATCAGATGGACCCCGCAAATAGCAGGGAGGCTATTTTGGAAGCCCTACTCGATGAAGAGGAAGGAGCGGATATCCTTATGATTAAACCTGCAAGCCTCTATTTAGATATTATTTCTAAGATAAGAGAGGCTACCAATAGGCCCGTGGCAGCTTATCACGTAAGCGGCGAATACTCGATGGTTATGGCAGCGCACGAAAAGGGCTTCTTGGATGCAGACATCGCTTTTTATGAGACTTTATTATCTATCAAAAGGGCAGGAGCTGATATG
>JAJFML010000136.1 GCA_021772195.1 Chlamydiota bacterium
TTCACTATTGTTTAAATAGGCAGCCCACCATGAAAATGTAGAATTACCAATAATTATATGATCACATAGAGTGAGTAAATAAAAATCTTCTATGAACGAAGCGTCAGAGAAGAAAAATTTCCTATCGATATCTTTCAAGGCTTTTTTCGCCCATTCAATGTTATCAGAACAAACAACAAATAGTACCTCAGGTGAAAAGCAATCAATAGCAGATTCAATATAATGCATATTAGGCGCAGGTCTTTTCTGGTAGAGTTGTTCGAACGTTCTTTTGCCCTTGTCATGATAATAAGTTCTTATATGTAACCCCACGACTACATTCTCCCCAAAGATCATACTGTACTTTTTTTTCATAGAGGACTTCATTTCGTCTGAGGGAGCAAATAACTTACAAATAACTTCTTTGTGATGATCAAAGTTCTTATATGAAAGAAAATGACCATCTAGTTGCATGTTTTCTCTAAATGGGATTGGGTTAAAATTCTTTGTATAATCGAATCCATTTTTTCTGTTTTGAAATGTATACGTTGGAGCTTTGGGCAATTTATCGAAAAAAGGTTTAAAAAATTCAGGGTATCTCCTCGATTCATGAATGTATCTTGCATTATTATCCAGAGCTAAGCTGATACCTGCAGCTGCTTGATAAAGTTGATTGCCGAGCTGCCCGCGAGACTTTGTTGTAACATATGGAGCTGCTGTATCAAATAGACTAGGGTATAAATCAACAGTGTCCATGTCGAAAGCAATACATTTTAGGCCGGGAAATAGCAAAAAACAACTAATGCATAGGATCTTTATAATATTGTTTAAATAGACGCACATAATACAAAACTCCTTTTGAAAATTAAATATCCCATCTAATCTTCTTCATTTAGAAACCAATCTATCCATATTTTCTTGACTGAGGAAGACTATACGTTTTAAGATTTTTCTGACAAGATCAGATTCAAAAGAGTTAGGAAAAGCTTATTTATTAAAAAGAAGTATTTTCTGTGGAGTCTTCTTTAACATCCAGAATTGTCTACCATGAGTTTCAATAAAAAGTCCCCGCTCTTTTGCAAAGCGCTTTACAGCTCTTCTAACCGGATGTCTAGCGTCTGTACTCCAATCACTCCCGCACAATATCCCCATAGATTTTAAACGCGGATACCAAGCTTTTAAATCCTGATAGACCAACTCCTCGTCATTTGAGGCATCAACATAAACCAAATCGGGTTGTACACAGAGATTTCTTGCAGCTTCAAGAGTTGATAACCTTTTAGGTATTATTTTGTGAGTGAGATCGCTATGGATGCAATTTGAAAGAAACTGGCGATAGGGTTTTGGTATACCGCGAGCCTCATCCTTTCCAAGAGGAGCATGATGCCCCTTACTTCCTTTCCAGAGATCAACAGCAAAGACTACACCGTCTTCAGGCAAACATCTTGCTATGTGCCTTGTAGACTCTCCAAAGCAACTGCCAAGATCTACTGCAGTTTTACAAGAAAATTTATCAACCAAAAAAGAAAGAGCTTCAGCGCTTTCTGCAAAAAACCCACTGTGTTCATCGAAAGAAAGCACTTTCTCTAACTTCACATATTCTTGATCAGGAAAATACTGCCTTCTTTCTTCTGGCAAAAGTGCCGGCTCAAACTTCTGTAGAGACGCATATTTTTTTAACACCTTAGCACAATATTCTATCAGAAGCGTTTCATCTGCCAGATTTTTTTTCGCCCATTCTCTTCCAGCTTCTGCAACATTTTGCGCAAGCTCATCATTGACTCTCAACATTTCAATCGTTTCTACTAAATTTGATAAATCAGACTTTATTGGAAGATAGTGCAGACCTTCGGTTAGGCCTGAATAAAACCACTGACTTACTGGGGAATCCTCCTTAAGGCAAGTGCAATTTGATAGCAATCGCCATGCAAACCCAGGATTCGTGCAGGTAAGCCCATCTAGTACAATCTGATACTTGCTTCCCATTTGATATTTGATTGTTTTGGGAGAAGATACTGGAATTCCTAGTTTAGCTCTTTCACCGTCTGTATACTTACAACCTATAATCCCAACATCCATCAACATAGGATATTCTCTTGCCAAGAGAGAAAGTCTTACTCGTTTAGAGTCATCAACTGAAGGGCTAGCGTCTACGCAGTCCAATTCAATATCCGTTATTCTGCCATGCCAAGTAAGTTCGTCATTTTTTTTCTTCCAAGGTATTTCTTTTACTGATTGTTCAACCTCAATAGACGCTTTGTTCCATGAATATATACCACCCTTGGCAGATGTCAATCGGTCGTGAAAAAAAACTACATTAGTGACACCCTCCTTTTTGTTTGCTGAGAATATAGGTCCTGGGAAGGGAGTTCCATCTTCATATTCGGAAGCACAGTAATTGCAATAGATAAAATCTAGGTCGGGTAAATCCTTTATTTCCATTACCTTTTGCAAGTGATAGGAGATAGCAGAATTGTTTATTCTTTTTCCTTTATTATTAAATATATACAAAACGCCTTTGATTACTTTTACCCTTATCAATCGTTTTTCTTTATACCGATGATGTAAATCGTCATATCTTTTACCTAGCTCCATAGTCATATCTAGCTGTTCTTTAGAAATTCCTGTTTCATAAGAAGCAAAATCATTACTTATTTGCTCATCAATCCACTCATATTCCCCAAAAGCAGTGACACTCCAACTAAGCGCAATCATCACTAGCAATTTATAAAAAATAGATTCTCTTTTCATCTTATCTCCCTCAAGACCTAACATTATTTTCTGAGCTCAAAGAGACTATGGATTTAAGTTTTTTCTTACAACATCAAATCTAATGAATGAGAGGTGAAACTGGTTTTGAATTATTTTCGGCGTAAAATGAACTTTTTCACAAAGATTGGTACTAGAGAGACCACTCCCAAAAAGATAAGAGCAATTCGAAGCTTCATGCTAAAGATCTCTCCAAGCGAGAAAGATTTGTCACTTTCTAAAAAGTCACTAAAACCTGATCCTGCAAGAATAAAAGCAAGACTTCCTGGAATAATTCCTACAGTGGTTGTCCACAAATAGGTTATAAATGAAACTCCAAAAAAGGCAGGAGCAATGTTTACAAACCAAAAGGGAAATAGAGGAATAAATCTTAAAAAAAGCAGGTAACTTGCAGCATTTTCATGAAATCCTTTTTCTACTTTTTGTAAAAGAGGCCCTGCTCGTTTTTTTAGCACATCTTTAAATGCCGTTTTAGCGGCGAGAAAGATTCCAGATGCTCCAGTTACAGCACCAATGACAACATAAAAAATGCTCCAAGGAAGTGGAAATAAAAAACCACTCATCAAAGTTAAAAGCGCCCCACCTGGTAAAGAAAGAG
>JAJFML010000137.1 GCA_021772195.1 Chlamydiota bacterium
CTATTAGATCTTTATTCATATGTGGCCTTTAAATATTAAATTATAAAAAACCGAAGGCAGAGCCTTCGGTTTTCTGTTTATTTGCTAAAGAGGACTATTTCTCTTCTTCAGTCTCTTCCTCTTCTTCAGACTTACCGACAACAATATCATCGCGGTTAATCTGATTTTTTTCTACGAGGTATTCTTTAATAGAAAGAGCGATTTTCTTGTGCTCAGGATCGAGTTTGATTACTTTTGCTGTGACTTCATCATCCTTCTTAATGACTTCTTCCACTTTTGCAAATGGTTGATCGGAGATTTCAGTGACGTGAATCAAAGCTTCAATGCCGTTTTCTAGTTGAACAAAAGCACCAAAAGCAGTGGTTTTTGTAACAAAGCCTTTTACTAATGATCCTACAGGCATTGTTTTTTCGATATCTTCCCAAGGATTAGAGCTAAGTTGTTTTACACCAAGTGTAATCTTTTTGCTCTCTTTATCGACAGAGAGAACGATAGCGTCTACTTTGTCGCCTTTTTTGAGGACTTCGGATGGATGAGATACTTTCTTGATCCAGCTAAGGTCTGAGATGTGGATTAGTCCATCTACACCCGGCTCTAGCTCCACAAATGCACCGTAATTAGTTAAATTGCGAATCTCTGCTGTAACATTGGTGCCGATAGGGTATTTACTTTCGACATCTTCCCAAGGGTTGTGTTCGGATTGCTTGATACCGAGAGAGATCTTTCCATCTTCTTTTTGAACGGAGAGAACGATCGCTTCGACTTCATCGCCAATTTGAACAATTTCGCTTGGATCGGTAACATTCTTTGTCCATGACATCTCTGAGATGTGGATAAGGCCTTCAATTCCCGATTCGATTTCAATGAATGCGCCGTAGGATACGAGGTTGACAATCTTGCCTTTAATCTTTGTTCCTGGCGGGTATTTTTGTTCGATTGCTTCCCAAGGATTAGAATCTTTTTGCTTTAGACCAAGGGCAACACGTCCTTTTTCGCGATCAATACTAAGAATCATTACTTGCAGCTCTTGACCGAGTTCAACCATTTCAGAAGGGTGTTTGATACGCTTCCAAGTCATGTCTGTAATGTGTAGAAGTCCGTCGATGCCATCGAGATCAAGGAAGACACCGAAATCGGTGATATTCTTAACAACACCAGTGCGAAGATCTCCTTCATGGATGTTTTCAAGTAGTTCAGTTTTCTTAGAGAGGCGCTCTTCTTCAAGAAGCTCTCTACGAGATACAACGATGTTTTTGCGATCGATGTTGATCTTAAGGATTTTGAAGTCGTAGATTTTTCCAATAAATTCATCGAGGTTTTTGATGCGCTTATTGTCAATTTGCGAGCCTGGTAGGAATGCTTCCATGCCGATATCGACCATAAGGCCACCTTTGACTTTGCGAATCACTTTACCTTTAACAATAGAACCTTCATCACAGTTATTAACGATATGTTCCCACTGGCGTTGTCTGCGTGCTTTTTCTTTGGATAGAACAATTTGACCATCTTCGCCTTCTGTTTTATCAAGAAAAACTTCAACTTGTTTGCTGAGTTCAAGTTCCTCAGGATCAGTAAATTCTGAGAGAGGAACTAGTCCTTCAGATTTTAACCCTACATCTACAATGACAAAATCTTTTGTGATTTCAACGATTTGGCCTGTGAGAATCTGTCCAGCAGTCATCAGAGAGAGGGAGCTATCTTCTGAAGTCTCTTTGCCATCTAAAAGGTTTCGGAATTCATTTGCGTCTTTTTCGTTGAACTCTACATCATCTAATACGTTGCTGATCCCCCAACTTAGGGCCGTTTGTTTTGTCATTTAAGGGTTACTCCTGTTTATTGTTAAACCGGAAAGTGTAGCAAAAGACCCAGAAAATGGCAAGGCTCTATAAAATAAAGGATGCTCTCCAATCAATATTTGACCTTTGAATCAATTAGAGAATAAGGCGATCCTACGTAAATTTTTTTCAAAAACTTTTTTTACCTAAATTTCTCACTTCATACAACCTTAGTTAGATGCTATTTCTTTCAAGAGGGAAGTTTCGTAACATACTGTTAGTTAGTTGCTTAAACTGTTAATTTATAGAGAGATGAACAAAACAATTATACTTTAAAAGGGTTTGTAATTACCCTAAAAAGTCGACAGTTAAATCAGTGTTTCAAACTTTCTTCAAAAAAAAATTTGGACATAAATAATCAAACGCAATAAAAAATAATATTTTACATTTAAATGGGAATATCATGAATTTGGTCAAAACTCACCGTCTTAGCCACAGGATTAAATTGAACTGTCAGAAATCAAAAGAGAATAAATTCCGAAAAAGATGTAAAAAATTTTGTGAAAAAAATTTGTTAAATGCGCAATTCGAAAATTGTTTGAAGGTGTTTTAGCATTTTTGAACAAACTGAAAATTTTAAAAAATTGAGTTAAAAATGGATACTTTAGTGATGAAATTTGGGGGATCGAGTGTCTCTTCGCACGAGAGTTATCCGCGCATCGCAAGTATCATCGCTGAAAGATCCAGAGCTTTTGCAAGTATTGTCGTTGTTATTAGCGCAATGGGTGATATGACAGATCAGCTCATCGAACTCTCAAAAAAGGTACATCCTAATCCTCCTAGAAGAGAGCAAGATATGCTCATTTCTGCAGGAGAAAGAATTAGTATCGCATTACTTGCGATGGCGTTAGAGAGAAAAGGAAAAGAGGCAATCAGTTTTACCGGGAGTCAATCGGGAATTATTACCTGTGCAAGACATTCTGATGCAAGAATTGTCGATGTTCGCCCATATAGGCTCTTATCACATCTTAAAGAAAAAAAGATTGTAATTGTAGCAGGGTTTCAAGGTGTAGGCCTAAATGGCGAGATCACAACGCTTGGAAGAGGTGGATCTGACACAAGTGCAGTAGCTCTAGCGGTGGCTCTTAGCGCAAATAAAGTGGAATTTTATAAAGATGTATCGGGAGTCTATTCTGAAGATCCAAAAGACAACCCCGAAGCTAGCCTCTATAAAACATTAAGCTATGCCGGGGCTGAAAAGATCTCTCATAAAGGGTCAGGCGTTCTCCATTCAAGGTCGATTGGGCTTGCAAAGCAAAATGGTATTCCTCTGCACGTGCTATCTCATGAAGAATTTACAACAAATGCAGAAATCGATGGGCTAGGTACGCTTATTACTGGAAAAGAGAGAAATTCAGAAGGTGTATTTGAGCCGCTCAAAGGTGATCAATTCTTTTCAGAGGGAGAATGTATATGAATGCCACCTCTCTTATCGAAACAAAATATGATCTAGGTAAGCGGTATAATGAAGATATATTCAATCTCTTAGAGAAGGTTTTGCCTCAAGATGTTTTCTTCTCTGAAAAACTAGATAAACATAAGATGGTAGAGTTCTTAAATGAACATCTTCCGATGGTTAAGTGGTTTGTTCATTCAGGCACTCTTTCTGTGATCTTTCTTTGTAGACAGAGAAAGGGTGCGGCTCACTTTTTCTACGATATGATCTCCCGTTGGCTTACTCCTGGAAGGCCTCTTGATATTGAGCTCTTTTTCTCCTCCGATTTTTCCTTTCCAGATCTTGCAGATGTTCCATTTACTGTGGCTCATATTGCACTTTCTGTTGAGAGTGATAAAGATAAAGAGGAGATGTTATTGGGAATTAAATCAATCGATACAGAGATTAGGTTGGGAGCGGTTTCTAACTTTCATGCAAGGCGTATTTTAGAGTTTAAAGGTCTTTCTCCTGATAGTAAAACAGCAATGATTCAAGAAAAAATTGGCTCGCTTATTCAAAGCAGATCCCAAGACTATGATAAGGGTATCTTTGCCTTAATGCAGCGATTTTTAGTAACATGCTCAGAAAAATTTAAAACTGCGAGAGATTATCATCATATTAGTAGAATTATCTCTATTCTCTATCTCACTCGTAAGCTTCTCAATCAAAAAACCCAAGCTTTTCCGAATAAGAGACACTTTGTGCTTAAATTCATCAAGACAAAGGTTACCACAGATTCTGGAGAAATGAGTGTTTTAGGTATGTTAGTTGGACTGAACTTTCTCAGGGAAAATGAGGTTTTTGAAGAAAAGCACTTGATGGGTGCTATTAAAACCTATATCCCTGGTGCAAAAAATGTTAAAGACTCCTTTATTCTTGATCGAAATCAGGGATCTCACCATCAAACAATCTATCTCGAGATTGAAAAAGAGGATGGATTGGATTTTACTTTTGATGAAATCCAGTCACTTAGAGTGGAGATGCCAGAGCATCTTAAAGGGCATATTGAATATCTAACTCATCCGATTTTCATGCCAAGAAATGAAGAAGAGGTGATGAAAAATATGATGGTACTCTCTAAACAGCTTCGTTTTGTTCAAGATATTCCTCAAGTAATCATTACGTTTGATGAGCAAAAAGGTACAGATCTTTCTTTTACAGCTATATTTCTTCGCGTTTTAAAGGTGAAGTCAAAGGGGATTAAGGAGCTTGTGAAAAGTTCAAAAATGACCCTCGAAAAATCGAGGAACGTAGGTACTTTACGTAGAAAATACCCAAAAGAGGCGAGTGTTCTTCGTTATCACCTTCCTTTGAAAAGCTACCTAAGAAAAGACAGATCTGTCGATCTCTACAAGGCGAGAAAAGATGTCTTAAAGGAGCTGGAGTGTACATTTGGTGAAGTTAGAGATTACAATGGTGGGATGATCTTAAAGCAGAGTGAAGCCTTTTCTGCTCTAAAAAAATCTCTTGGAGTTGCATTGAAAACTAACGAAAACTTACTCGAAAAATTCTTTTACGCTCTTACTCCTGTAGAAATGAAGACAATCGTTTCCAAGGAGCATCTAAAAGCGCTTTTTTTACTCCTTGTTCAATTTCAAAAAACATCATCCGATGTGCTCTATAAGAAAGATGCGAAAAAGTTAACGCTGGTTATGCCTTTTGATGACCCAAAGATGAAAGGTCTTGTTCTGAAAGAGGTCGAATCGATTGGAATAGCATCTCACGAGCTTCTTCACTTTTCCTTAGATGGAGATGTTCCCTCCCTCGGCTTTTTGTTTCTAACAGAAGATAGTAATAAACAAGATCTTTTTGTAAAGCGAATACTTGAAAATCGCTGTCTATAATCTATTTACTTAATTATTATTAATTGTTATATTTTTCGCTTTTATTAATTAAAGGTTAAAAGAAATGACGATTCAAGTAATTAG
>JAJFML010000138.1 GCA_021772195.1 Chlamydiota bacterium
GAAACCCTGATATGAAATGGCGTTTTAGACCGGAAAATCTAGAGAATTTGATTAAAGAGCAGAGAAAAATTTTTGAAGAAAGTCTTGAATTTGTAAAAAAAGGCGGAAAAATCATCTATGCTACTTGCAGCCTTTTTAAAGAAGAAAATGAACAGCAGATTGAATACTTTTCCCACAACTTTCCCGTAAAGATTATCCACTTGGAAGGTTGGCTTCCACAAGAGGGCGGGAAAGATGGTTTTTTTGCAGCAATTTTAGAAAAGTTGTAACTTTTTCACACCTACGGTAGAATGTATAATCACATTTAAAACCAAAAGTGAGTACATTGACGGCTATGAAACGATTAATTCTATTTTTTCTCTTTCCATTACTCCTTGTTGGATCCCCCGATTATTCATCGATGATGAATGCACCTCAACCCACATTTAAAATTGAGAATCGCATTCTTGCACAGGTCAATGACACAACAGTTTCTGTTCTAGATGTAAAAAAGCGCATGGATATCCTTTTTCATAAGGGTTATCCTCAGTTCACTGACAACGAGCTCGCCAAATTTCAATTCTACCAGTCCAGCTGGAAAAAAGTCTTAGACGAGATTATTCATGGTGAACTCATGATTTCCGATTCCGTCACCAAAGAGCTAAAAGTATCTGATGGAGAAGTCCATGAAGAACTTATTAAAAAATTTGGCCCCAATGTTGTAGCTACCCTTGATAAGATTGGCATTACTCATACTGAAGCTGAAAAAATTGTCAAAGACGAGATGATCGTTCAAAGAATGATGTGGTTTTACGTCTACATGAAAGCTCAAAAGAATGTTCATCCGGCAGATGTCCGCGTAGCCTATAAAGACTACCAAAAAGCAAATCCTCCTCAAGAACTTTGGTCCTATCAAGTTATTACTATTCGCGGAGATGACAGCCAGAAATCTTCAGAAAACTTCTACTCATCGATTCTGGAATCTCACAAAAACCCCGAAGATCTAAGCGCTCTTTTTGATGAGAAAAGTAACATCTCCCTCTCAAAGGAGTTTGTAGTCGAAGGGACAGACCTTTCAAACAAACACAAGTCTATTTTAGAAACACTAGAGCCTGGTTCCTATAGCGAACCTATCTCTCAAAAAAGCCGCTTCGATGGAACAGATGTACACCGAATTTTTTACCTCAAAGATTTAGAGAAAAAAGAGGCTGCATCTTTTGACTCTCTCTATGAAAGGTTGAAAAATGAGATCTTCTATCAAGAAGCAGACAAGCTCACAGGAGCCTATATTTCTAAGCTGAAAGATCAATACGGATATGAAGCAATTCTAGAAGATATCCCCGATGATTTTCAGCCTTTTGTTATTCAGTAATGAGAAGACTCTCTCAGAACTTTCTAGCTGATCCAAATATTCGAGATAAAATTATTCAAACAGCTCATATTCAAAAAAATGAGACCCTACTCGAAATTGGTCCTGGTAAAGGTGCATTAACAAAAGCCCTTCTAAAAGCATCCTCGCACGTCATTGCACTTGAAAAAGACCCTGATTTAGAAGATCGTTTAAGAAGTGAGTTCCCCAGCCTCGAGCTTTATATGGGTGATGCACTTGAATATGACTATACCCTCTTTAATGTCTCAAAAGTAGTTGCAAATATCCCCTATCATATCACTAAAGAGATCCTTCTTAAAATTGAGAACAGCCCTAACATTCATCAGGCTATTTTAATGGTGCAACTGGAAGTAGCTGAGAAACTTATAGCGCCCCTTCCTAACAGCTATTTCACAGCTCATATTCAAAGTTCATTTGAATGCAAACTTGCATTCAAGGTGCCTAAAAAGTGCTTTTCGCCTGCTCCAAAAGTAGACTCTGCTGTAATACATCTAACGAGGAAAAAGGATAAGCTCCCCCCTGGATTTATCAATTATCTAAAGCTAGTTTTTTCAAGAAAACGAAAAACGATCCGTTCTAGCCTAAAAAAACAATTAAAAGACCTGAATCTAGATACTCTTTATCCTGATTTGGGAATCAACACTCAAGCAAGGCCGGAAGAACTTGATGTGGATAGCCACCTCGTTTTTTTTAGAAAACTCACCCAGGTTAGTAATTATTTTACAAATTCTTAATAAATAATTGATCTTAATCTTATTCTTCTCTATTTTTTTCTAAAAAATTTAGGAGGCATTATGGCTGTTAAAACTCTCATAGCAGAACAATCTATCTTATCATCCTATTCCTATGATCTTTTAGCGAAAGGATTGGATCCTAAAAAAGAACAACACATCCAATCTCGCGAAGGGTATATTAAACTAGGCTTTGTAGGAATGGCTGAATCGATTCACTCAATCGCCTTTTGTGCTCTTTGGGGAGCTCTCCATGCCCTTGCTAGCAATAATCGCTACTATAAAGTGCGCCTAATGGAAACAGCTGGTTCTGCGTGTGCAGGAGCTGCTCTAGTTATTGTTGCTGTCATGGGAATCTTCTCAAAAGAAAATGCAGAAGATCTAGGGGTCTCTTTATTAAGAGCTCCACTTTGCATTCTTCAAAATGATAATACATATGGAAAACTACCACGACGTATTCAAGCTTATAAATGCGATATGGAAGGTAGAGAAAGAAGTGGTGGATGGACCTTTGTCAACCTCTTAAGAGGGAACCGGTAAAAGTCTTTCTTTATCTGAAAAACCCAGAGAAAAATTCTTTGATAGCAAATGTGAAAGTCTTATCTACATTAGATATTGCATGGACGGGAGCAGAGAGAAGGATTTTATCCTTTTCCTGCACTCGGAGCTCACCCACCACTTCACCTTTTTTGATTGGCAAAGATAGATCATTCCAGTGAATAAAAGCCCTGACACTCTCAGGTTCTTCCGATGGATAATAGGTCAAAATCATATCCTGTGAGAGTTCTGCTATTAATGGACTCTTCGCTCCCTCGAAATGACGAGGAAAAGCCTTTTCTTTAGACATTATCAATCGATCTTTTTTAGCTTCGGAAAAAGCTGCATCAAATAGACGTATTGCATCGGCATAGCGAGAAGTCCTCTTTGAGCTTCCTAGTAGTACAGCAATTAGCTTTCTATCCCCTTTTTCGGCTGCTGCAATTAAGGTATTGCCAGCTCGTTTATGATATCCTGTCTTAACACCAATGGCATATGGATAGTAGTAATCGCTAGATGGCTTCACAAGCCTATTTGTCTGGTTAACCTCTCTTTCACTCTGACGGTTGGTCTTTGGGTAGATAAAGGCTGTAGAGGAGACAATCTCACTAAATGTGGGATTTTCAAGAGCTTTCTTTGCGATGACTGCAAGATCGTATGCTGTTGAAATATGTTTTGGGTGGTGAAGGCCATGAGGATTTAAAAATTCAGTATCCTCACACCCAATTTCCCTAAGATAGCTATTTACCTCATTCATAAAAGTTGGGATCGATACACTAAAAGCTTCAGCTAAGGCATTTGCACAATCATTGCCTGAATAAATTAACATTCCATAAAGTGCCGCCCAGAGAGGCATTCTCTCATGACGCTTAATCCCAAGATTACCACCATCGTGCTCAAGCCTATGAGGAGG
Source organism: Chlamydiota bacterium (assembly GCA_021772195.1). Classification (GTDB taxonomy): domain Bacteria; phylum Chlamydiota; class Chlamydiia; order Chlamydiales; family SM23-39; genus JAJFML01. Next base: position 3,551 of record JAJFML010000138.1, read on the forward strand.
ATAAATTGCAAAGTTACTTTGTTTTGCTTCTGCTTGTACGATTTGAAGCGCATCATCAGAGGGAATAATCTCTCTCTGATAATCTAAACCCTTCTTCTCCAAGACATAAAGAGCAGTCGCAACTTTGGTAAGACTGGCTGGATAGGATTTCTTCTTAGAGTTTTTCTCGAATAAAACTTTCCCATTTTTAGCATTCATCAATATAGCAGATTTTGCATCTACCTGAATATCTAAGGCGTAGATAGAAGATATGAAAAATATAAAGAGAAAGAAAGCTCTCATCTCAGTGAGTCCTATTCTTAGTTAAAAACTAGAATAGATCAGATATAAATTTCAAACAACTCAAAATAAGATTGTTACTCCAAAAATTACCTGTAAGTGTTGACACACCTAGTTTTATTGTCCTAAAATGACATGTGGGGGCCGAAAGTAAAAGGAGGAATGCCATGCTGAATCCCATCCAGCTGGAAGAGTTTTACCAAGAGTATTTTAATAATCTAGAAAAGTGGGCTCATGATGGCATTATCCATGTGGACCTAGAGCTTTTGCATGACTTTGGGATCTTAGAGTCTATCTCAGAAGAGGAAGATGACTCTGATGATCTCACTCAATATTTTCATGTGATAGAGAGCGTTGAGAAGGTTACTCTCTTCAACGAACAGTTCGTCGTATGGATTATTCCTCGCATGGAAGAGGAAGAGCCTACAACTTACGTTCTTATTGCTCTCAGTCAAGAGGAAAAACCTCAATTAGAGATCGTCTTCGCAACAACAGGCGTCTATAATACGCCTCGGTATGTCTTGAAAGTTTTACAGCACTTTCTAATCGATATGCTTGAAACAGAGGCGACATTAACTGAGTTTGAAAAAGGCCAATAATTTTTGAGAGGTTTTTTTTAAGGAGAAACTGATAACTGCTATATTTCAAATCATCGAAAAAAATGAGGCTAAAATTGATTTCAGGGATCCCCCTAAACCTTTGACGGTTAGTGAGATCGAAAAATTGATTTTTGCCTGATTTTTGGAAAAGATGAAATACATGACTTATCCAGTGTTTCCTTAAGAAACTGACTTTTTTAAAGTCAGAATATTGAAAGAACCTTCTCTTTTATATGAGATCTCATCTATGAAACGCTTCATAAGATAGATCCCAAGTCCGCCTATAACACGATCATCTAATGAGGCTGTGACATCAGGCACATGGTTCATTTTTGTGGGATCAAAAGCAACGCCTGTATCTTTAATCATAATCTCTAAAAATGCCTCATTTGTTCGAACATCCAACTCAATTGAATCTGTCTCTTTAAGGCCTGAATAGTGAAAGATATTAACAATAACCTCTTCTACAGACAGCTCAATACGTTTTATCTCTTTATCCAGAAATCCGCAAATAGATGCAGACGCCCTAACCCATGATAATACATTTTCTATTTCCGTAATTTTAGCCGGAAATGATCTAATTTCTCTCATCTAAAGCGCACCTCGATATCTCTTCCACAATTTTTCTAGATAGCGCTATGTAAAGCGGTTTTACAGCAGCATTTTTTGCTGAAAATTTTTCTTCTAACTGACCCAAAGAAAAATGAAGGGTAGTATCACTTGTGCCATCTGGCAAGGTGAATGAAAGATCTTGAGATGAATCCCCGTCCACAAAGTCATAATCGACAAAAGCATGAATTACTTTTGGACCAAAGATCTTTTTCCCTGACAAATTTGATTCCAAAGTAACAACGGCAGATATTTTCCTTCTACCTTCCGTAGAGCGAATATTCTTGCTCACACTGCCGTCTGTCTTTAATCTGACTCTTCGATATCCTATTGTCTCATCACTGCCACTAGACAGCCTAACCTTGAGTTGATACTCGCCATCAAAATTCTGATATTGAAAAGATGGGTTTGAACTAGCTGCCAGGATCAACTCACGTGTAAGCTCTCCTTTTTCATCATTTTCTGCGAAGGGAATAGAAAGGGTATGCCTACCGGGCCCTAATTGGTAAGAGCACGAATTCAACAAAAGAGGAAGTAAACAGCTACTTATCTTGAGGATCCAAGACTTTGAGACGCTTAAGAGAGTCTTTTGCTGTTTTGCTAGAAGGGAATTTTTTGAGAACCTTTTTATAGTAGATAATAGCTGCATTCTTCTTATTTGTTCTCTCATAGAATTTGCCAGTTTCATACAGATTATGAGCATAAGCTTCTTTCATCTCAGCTAAGATATCTCTAGCCTCTTTTAGCCTCTCTTCTCCAGGGAAAGCTTGCTCAAACTTCTGTACGTCATTCACAGCATGATCCAAGAGATTAGGATCAAGATGTTCCGCCTTGCACTGCTTTAGGTAGAGATTGCCGAGCTCTAAATAGCTCTCAATAGCAAGCTCATGTTTTGGAAATCTTCGTATTAGGTAGTGAAACGTTTCAGCACCTTCTTTAAAGTCCTGATAATAACTTTGAATCAAACCTTTGCCATAAAGTGCCTTAGCAGCAAGCTCATGATATG
>JAJFML010000139.1 GCA_021772195.1 Chlamydiota bacterium
AAAATGAAGCAGTCAAAAGCAACCGAGTTTCGTTTTCTCCCTCTCTTTCCTCAATTTAGTTATGCTACAACAGGTAGCATTGCAAGGCTCATGCAAAAAAAACTACCTCAAGAAATTATCGAAAAAATTAGATGGAGAAAATCCTATCCTGATCATCCAGGATTCATTCTCGCGCACCAAGAAAAGATCCGAGATTTCCTCAAAAAAAATAAATTAAAAGAAAGAGATACGATTCTTCTTTTTTCTGCTCATGGGCTTCCTCAGACATTTGTAAATACAGGGGATACCTACCAAAGAGAGTGTGAAAAGTCCTTTCGACACATCATATCGGCTTTCCCAGATGCCAACTCTTGGCTCTCCTACCAATCAAAATTTGGGCCTGGCGAGTGGCTAAGACCCTACACAGAAGATATGTGCGAGACACTTCCCGAATGGTGTGAATACCGAAAACATCTCGTCTTTGTTCCTCTATCCTTTACATCCGATCACATTGAAACGCTTTTTGAAATCGATAAGCTCTACTTACCTATAGTGCAAAAGCACCTAAATGGATACCGTTTAGATGCCCTAAATTTTGATTCTACATGGACAGATGCGCTTGCGGAAATGCTCACAAGAAAAATGACCACGAAAACTTCTGAATTGATCCGTGAAGAAGTTTAAAAATGGGCTGATTCGCCTCTTACTTTTTTTTCTTAAAAAAGGAGAAAACCCTTACTTCCGAGATCGACCCAAAATCCTTCTTGCAACAACAACCGCTCTTGGAGATACACTTTGGTCTACTCCCGGGATAGTGGCTCTTAGAAAAAGCTTTCCTCTTGCCTCTATTGGAGTTCTCACAAGTTCCATCGGAATGGAGCTTCTAAAAAACAATCCTGACATTGATGACCTCTACCTTCTTAAAGAGCCTACTCTCTTTCACTTTTTCTCCCTTCGAAAGAAGCTCCTCAATAAAAGGTACAACATTGCGCTTCTTTTTCACGCCTCACAAAGGCTCACACTACCTCTTATTGCCTCAATTGGAGCCTCCGAGATCATCTCTACAGACGGTAAAAACAAAGGTCTCGAGACCCTTTGCACAAAAACAACCCCAGACGCTGATCACGAAATCACACGAAGGGAACAAATTCTAGAAGCTATCCAATGCGACATGAGCGATAAGAGCCTTCGCTATTTCCCAACCTCCGATGAGATAATACAAGCTGAAAATCTCTTTGAGGAGATGCATATCGATAAAGAGATGCCCTTTGTAATTATTCATCCAGGAGCAAAAGACTCCTACAAATGCTGGCCTACTAAAAATTACATAGTGTTAGGAAACCGGTTTAAAAAAGAAAAGCCCGTTCAGATCTTAATTGGGTGGGGCCCGGGTGAAAAAGAGCTAGCAGTAGAGATAGCCTCTCAAATAGAGGATGCTCTTATTCTTCCTGAGCCTCTTTCTCTTCGCGTATACGCAGCACTGATCAAACTATCCGATCTTCTCATAACAAATGATACAGGGCCAATGCACCTTGCCTGCGCGCTTAAAAAACCCGTGATCGCTATCTTTGCACCGACAAAGCCAAAAAACTGCGGCCCACTAAATGTCCCCACAGCAATCACGCTTGCTAGACCTAGAACCTGCACTCCTTGCCTTCGAAGATCATGCTATGAACCATTTTGTCTCAGACAAATTAGTGTAGATGAGATATTATCTGCTGCAGCAAAGATACTCTCATGAAAAAACTCTCTATCATTATTTTAAATTGGAATGGCAAAGAGGATACTCTTGCTTGTCTCGCATCCCTTGAAAAGCAAGATGCCAAAAATTTTGAAATTATCATTGTCGACAACGGCTCTACCGATGATTCTGTCAGCGCTTTTCTTAAATCATATCCAGAGCACACTCTCATCGAAACACATGCCAACCTCGGATATGCCGGAGGGAATAATCTAGGAATCGACCATGCTCTTGCTCGAGATGCTGATTTTATCTTGCTTCTCAACAATGACACCGAAATGGAAAAAGATTTTATCTCAAACCTGCTCACTGCAACCGATGAAAAACCAGAAGGCGGAATTTTTGGGCCCAAAGTGGTGCGCCACTCCGAGAGAGAGACGCTCGATCATATGGGCGGTTTTTGGTCTTCTGAAATCGGAGAATATACACCCTTTCTTTTCAATAGACCAGGTCACGAATTCCAAGAGATGCAAGAGCTCGACTACATTTCAGGCTGCTCCATTTTAATCAGAAGAGAGGTCATCGAAAAAATTGGAAAGCTCGACCCTAGATTTTTTCTCCTTTGGGAAGAGTCCGATTTTTGTGCACGCGCAAAAAATGCAGGATTTTCCATCTGGGCAACGCCAAGAGCAACTCTTTTTCACAAAGTCTCTGCCTCGTTTGAAGGCAAAGCGATGATGCAATATTATTGGTGGCGAAATCGACTTCTTTGGATGCGGAAAAACTTGAAGAAAAGTGAGTATAAAAAAGTATTTCGAAAAGTCATTTTAAAAGAGATCATCAAATACCACAGACATTCTCTTTTAAAGAAAGTGGGACTTCTTTTTCTAAAGCTTACGAACCCAAAAAAAATTACAGAAAAGCACCTTTTAAAATTAAAGCGTTATCAAGCAGGGTGTAAAGGTATTCACGATTACTATTCTGATCGTTTCTATAAAATGTAAATGGTGATATAACTAGCTCTTAGGAGATAATTCTGATTTATGAGATATTTTTACATTTTTCTAGCTTCCTTATTCTTAGTTGGATGTGAAGCAAATCGATTTGTAGTCAATGACATTGATGAAAGGGAAGCGAATGAAATTATTGTCGTTCTCAAGTCAAAAGGGATTGAAGCACAAAAAATAAAAGCTGAATCATCAGGCGCTGCAGGCGGCTCGGGACCTACAAACATGTGGTCGATCACGGTCGATGACAAAGAAGAAGTTCATGCCATGGCAGTCTTAAATCAGGTGGGACTTCCAAGAAGAAAAGGAACGAATCTACTTGAGCTTTTTGCAAAACAAGGACTCATGTCTTCTGATAAGGAAGAACATATTCGTTTTCAGGCAGGTCTAGCCTCTCAGCTCAAAAATACAATTCGCAAAATTGATGGTGTTTTAGACGCCGAAGTGGAGATCTCCTTTCCTGTTGAACAGGCAGGAGCTGGATTGCCCGGTGCGCCAGGTTCTCAAGAAAAGAAAATTACAGCTGCAGTCTACATTAAACATTTGGGGATTTTTGACGATCCCAACAATCAACTTGAGACAAAAATTAAAAGGCTGCTCGCAGGGGCCGTACAGGGCCTTGATTTT
>JAJFML010000140.1 GCA_021772195.1 Chlamydiota bacterium
AGCCGTAATCTTTAACTAATCCAAAAGCTTGTTTAACAAGTCTAACGATTGTAGAAATAAGATTGCTGCTGTTGCTTTTTACAACTTCGTAAGCACGTGAGCCGTACTGTACTACTGTATTTTTTGCACCGCTAAGAGTGTTCATTGCTCTTGTTGGTAAAGATTGTGTTACTGCTGGTGAAGCCATTTGAAACCTCCTGATAAATTTTTTGATCTAATTGACTTTGATTTTTCCTAAAAAACAGTGGAAACCATACTGAAATCGTTAGATTTCTGTAAAGATAAAGTAAAAAATATAATTTTTGAAATTCAAATATTTATTTGCTTGAAGGTGTTTTAAGGTGTTGGTTTTAACCGTGTTGGGGTAGTTTCTTGAGAGAAAATTATGTAAATTTTTTTTTACTCTATTTAAGAGGAAGAGATCTCTTTCTTTTGACTTTTTCATGGAGATGGAGTAAAAATTGAAGGCAAATCTACAAAAAAAAGGTTAACAAATGGCTGACATGCAGGAAAGGTTGCAAGCAATTCAAAATCGGATTGAAGAGATGTGGAGGTTTCTTTGACGTCTCTCAAAAAGAGAGCGAAATTAAAGAGCTAGAAAAAGAGATGGAAGAGTCTGATTTTTGGGAGAATTCTGATTCTGCCCAAAAAACCATTCAGGCTGTAAACGTCTTAAAAAAATGGACGATCCCTTACCGCGATCTGGAAAGAAGGTTTAACGATATTAAAGAGCTTTATCCTGAGGCAGTGGAGTCTAAAGATGAAGAGTTATTGTCAGATCTAGAAGAAGAGCTCACGCATGTAGAGTCAATGATGGACGATCTGGAAGTGAGAAAGATGCTTTCAGGCGAGCTTGACTCAAAAAGCTGCTATCTAAGTATCAATGCAGGAGCAGGCGGCACAGAGAGTTGTGACTGGGCGCTTATGCTCTCTCGCATGTATACAAGATGGGCTGAGAGACGTGGTTGGAAAGTTGAAGAAGTCGATCACGTAGATGGTGAGGTAGCGGGTATTAAAAACATCACATTTAAATTTACTGGCGATTTCTCTTATGGCTACGCTAAATCGGAAAAAGGCGTGCATAGACTGGTACGCATATCTCCCTTTGATAGCAATGCTAGAAGGCATACTAGTTTTGCCTCCGTCGATGTCTCACCTGTGATCGAAGACGATATAGAAATTGAGATTAAACCGGATGATATTCGAATTGATACCTACCGTGCATCGGGAGCGGGAGGGCAGCATGTAAATAAGACCGATTCAGCTGTTCGTATAACCCATCTCCCCTCGGGAATTGCTGTTTCTTGCCAAAGTGAGAGATCTCAAGTGCAAAACAAAGAGACATGTTTTAAAATGCTAAAAGCAAAGCTTTATGAAATAGAGATTTTAGAAAGGGAGCGAAAGGTGAGCGAGATGAAGGGCGAGAAAAAGGATATTGGCTGGGGCTCGCAGATTAGAAACTATGTCTTTCAGCCTTATACGATGGTCAAAGACACGCGTACAAAGTGTGAGTCGGGAAATATACAAGCTGTGATGGATGGTGATATCGATCCTTTTGTTACAGCCTACTTAAAGGAATTTGGTTAATGGACTTTGAATTTGATATCCGCTATTCCGATCCTCTTAAAGATGGTCCCACACTTAAGAAGTGGCTATCTGATTCGAAAGATCTGAAATGGTACCCTGTCAAAACCTTCGATGAAGTGAAGAGCATGTCTAGCAATTGGATTGGATTTTCCAAATATAAGGCAAGTCTCACAGCTACTCACAAAAATCAAGCGGTTGGAATTGGAACGCTTTTTCTCATGCCTTATAAAAAAGTCTCTCACCACGCGATGTTCTATCTTATTGTGGGAAAATCCTACCGAAGAAAAGGTGTGGGCTCTTCACTTGTTAAAAATCTGAAAAATCTTGCAAAAACTCACTTTAAATTGGAGAGTATTCATTGCGAGGTCTTTGAGGGCTGTCCTTTGATTCCTATTTTAGAAAAAGAGAATTTTGAGGTCTTTGCAGAACAAGAGGGGTTCTCTAAGGACAAGGATGAATATCTTGCCAGAAAACTAATGGAGAGCTTTTTGTAATGGTAGAAGGTTTAAAGATTCGAAAAGGTGTGGAAGAAGATCAGAAATATCTGATCAAATGGCTACAAGATCCCGATATTTTGTGCTGGTTTCCTATGTACAATCTACTTGAAATTGAAGATGCGGCAAAAATTTGGGTTAGCTATGCGAAACTGGGCGCTCTTCTTGCAGCTGAAATTAATGGCGAGACATGCGGCATAGCAAATTTCTACCTTCAGCCCTTTAAAAAAATGAAGCACCATGCACTCTTAGCCATTGTTGTGGAAAAAGAGCATCGAGGTAAGGGGATTGGAACGAAGCTTATGGATGAGCTTTTAGTTCTTGGAAAAGAAAAGCTTGGAATCGAAATTGCACACTTGGAAGTCTATGATGGAAATCCAGCAAAAGCTCTCTATGAAAAGCTCGGTTTTACCCAATATGGCTACCAAAAACACTTCATCAAAGATCATGGTAAGTATATTGGTAAATATTACATGCAGAAAAAATTATGAATCTCGCTCTATCTAGCCCTATGTCTCCCTCTGAGCTGCAAGAGCGCCTAATGCTTTTTACGAAGGTCGATATTCAGCTTGTTATGAATGAAAATCATTCAACTTTTCTGAGCGTTCTTCGAAAAGGTAGACGCCAAGTCAAGCTCTCTTTGCATAAGTTTTTTCTCTATGCAAATGATTGGGTTATCGAGGCAATAGTAGACTACTCTCTTAAACGAAATTCCCACGCACTCGTCATTTTGCGCACATTTATCAATGAACATTTTAAAGATGCAGATTACTCAGACAAAGTCAAAAAGGAAAGTCTATTAACAAAGGGTAATCACTACGATTTGAGCGTTATCTATTCGCGCGTTAACTCCACCTATTTTGAAAATAAATTAAACCTCTCGTTTACCTGGTTTAAAAAGCCCATCTACCGAAACTTTTCTTCTCTTACCTTTGGTTCTTACTCAAGACCTTTGAAGTTGATTCGTATGAATGCACTTTTAGATATTTCCGAAGTTCCCTCTTACTTTCTCGATTTTGTCATGTATCATGAAATGCTGCACGAAGTTTGTCCCCCAACCATCGACAAACTAGGAAGATCGCGCGTTCACACAAAAGAGTTTAGGATGAGAGAGAGGCTCTTCGATAAATATCAGGAAGTAACCCTTTTTGAAAAAAACTGTTCTAAAATCTTCTTAAAACAAAGGAAATCTAGTGGCTGGACATAGTAAATGGGCAAATATCAAGCATAAAAAAGGCAAGGCGGATGCAAAGAGGGGAAAGCTTTTTTCGCGTATTATGAAAGAGCTCATCTCTGCAGTTAAACAGGGAGGTCCTGACCCGAAAACTAATGCAAAGCTCAGACTGGTGATTCAAAAGGCAAAAGCTGCCAACATTCCTAATGACAATATTGAAAAGAATATCAAAAAAGCGGTGAGTCCCGATACAAAAGATTTTGTAGAAGTAATCTACGAGCTCTATGGGCATGGTGGTCCTGGAATCATTGTAGAGGCGATGACCGATAATAAGAACCGCACAGCATCTGACATGCGCATTGCTACAAATAAACGAGGAGGTACGATCGCAACTCCTGGTTCTGTCATGTATAACTTCGATCGAAAGGGGATTATTCAAGTGCCAAAATCCGAGGTAGAAGAAGAGGTTCTCTTTAACTTGGCAATTGAAAATGGAGCTGAGAATTTTGACACTTCTGATGATGGTTATATCGTAATTACTGAAGTTAGCGATCTCTATGCGGTAAAAGAGGCGATTGATAAGGCAGGGCTGAAAAATGAAGAAAGCCTCGAAATGATTCCCAAAACTCTTGTGGAGTGCGCACCAGAGGATTTAGAAAAGAATATGGCTCTTATCGAATGGCTCGAAGATCTTGAAGATGTTGAC
>JAJFML010000015.1 GCA_021772195.1 Chlamydiota bacterium
GTGACTTCCTGATCCTGGTATATTTGGATCTCCGCTAGAGATAAATGCATCTAATTCATAGGTTTGGTTGTTCTCTCTGCCACTGCCAATTGATATCGAGAGCGTTGAAGAGAACCCAATGGCAACATTATTGCGTACGACACCTCTTGGACGATCATCTTCAGCACCGTCCTGCATTTCACCTCGACTTAGCTGCAGTGCTAGCACGGGAGGCAGGTTTCGAATATTAAAGCCTTTTTCTTCTAGAAGATGTTCGATGGACATTTCGCGTCTTAATCCATCTAAATCAATTTTATAGAATGGGGTCGAAACTGAGCCACCATCTTCAGGTATTTGGAAGTGATAGATAGGTTCGATTTCTTGCTCAACACAATAAGCATGATAATCTTCCATAACAAGTTCAAAGACTTCATCAAATACTGCTGATTGATCGATAGAGAAGTTTTCATTCGAGAGGTTGGAAATAAAGAAACCTAGAAATCGTTCTTGGTCAGCGGGAGTTCGGATGTTTCCACGCTCTCCTCTTGCTCTTGCGTCATAATCTTCCATAACTACTTTAAGCGCAGCAAAGGCTCGTTGTTTAGGATGATCATCTTGGTTTGCTCTAAAAAGGATATAATCTCTCATCCCACGTTCTCTGAAGAGAGAGGTTTGTAGAAGTGAATTTACAAAACATGTTTGCTTTCCTTCAGCAGCTCCAAAACCTGCTGTTCGATGTAAGCCTATTGGCTGGGTCATTGTCCGGTCTTCTAGTATAGGATTATGACCGCTAGATCCAGCTCCAAAAGAAGCGTGTGAAGCTGCAGCAGCTGGCGTTCTTTGAGACGATCTCCCATGGGGTGATTGTGCTCTTTGAGGTCTCGTATAGGATGGAGCGTGCTGATGGCTTCCTGGTTCTATGTGGACAGTATTTAAACCACTAAATCCGTCTAAGGCTGAATTGTCTCTTATTTGGTGGATAGCTCCTTGAAAGGCTCTTGAAGTTCTTGCTCTAATGTCTTCAGGTCTTACTAGAAGTTGTGTGCCTGCAGCACTTTGAACTTCTGCTTCTCCGGTAAATTCGACATGCATGCTTGAAACAGTTGAACAGTCCTGAGGGAGCATCCCATTATTGCTTAAGTGGTCTCTACTGGCAATAGATGCTTGTTCAAAAGAGCGCTCATCTGCGTGCAAGGCTTCACCTGCTGCGTTATGGATGCGCACAATAAAGTCTTCGCCGCCAATATTTACGATATGATGGGCTTTCATATTTCCAGGCGATCTGCTAGCATAGGGCGCAATGCCGCCTTGACTTCTAGGAGCCTGTGGTTGGAGTGTAACTCGCATGCTGGTAGCGGATTGAGCTGTAGCTGCTGTTGTCATAATTTTATAAACCTTTTATTTATTATTAATTATATTTTAACATAATATATAAATAATTTCAATAATTATGCCATTTTTAAACTAATAGTTATTAATGAGATGTAAATTAATTTAAAAAACTTTTATGAAAAGACTTAAAATTACTGAGTTTGCTGAGTTTTTAGGGGTGAAAAGTGGCGGTTTTTCGCAAATCTCTGATTATGAGATAGATAGTAGAAATGTGAAAACGGGAGGCTGCTTCTTTGCTTTGAAAGGCGCTAGAACCGATGGCCACAATTATTTGCAGGAGGTTGCAGATCGGGGAGCTATTTGTGCGGTCGTGAATAAGGATTATGAGGGTCCGGATTTTGGTTTGGAGCTTTTGAGGGTAGAGGATGTAGGGAAATCGCTTCAAGTGGCTGCGCTTAAACTCCTTGAGAAGAAGAGAGGGCTTGTTATTGGTATAACGGGATCTCTAGGGAAAACAACGACAAAGGAATTTACATATACTCTTCTATCTAAAAGGTTTAAGGTATTTCGTAGCCCGGGGAATTACAATACGGAGATCACGGTTCCTCTGACTGTTTTAAACCGGGAGGGGGATGAGGATATTCTTCTTTTGGAGATGGGGATGACTAGAAAAGGGCATATTCAGGATCTGGTTCAGATCGTGGCGCCTGATATTGCGCTTGTGACCAATGTGGATTATGTCCATGTGGGCAATTTTTTTGATGGTCTGGAGGGGATTGCAAGAGCCAAAAGTGAGATCTTTTCTCAAGCCAGAACAAGGGGCAAGTTGATCTCGCCTTCTTTAGCGAAATATGAGGTGTTTTCAGGAGCTAAGCCCTTTGAGATAGAGGAGTGGGATTTGCCTTTTTCAGAGAAACATTTTGTGAAGGATTTTTTAGCAGCTGCAGCTATTGCTAAAGAGGTGGGGATGACAAGAGCTGAAATTGAGGAGAGAATTCCTCATTTAAAGAGGCCTCAGATGCGCTTTGAAAAGGTAGAGATGGGCGGCGTTACTTATATCAATGACGCCTATAATGCATCTCCGACCTCGACTAAATTTGCGCTTCAGAGTATGCAAGGGATAGGCCGGAAGATTGCAGTCTTGGGGCAGATGGTGCAAATGGGCGATTTTTCCGATGAGGCGCACAGGCGAGTGGGAGAGGATGCGGGAAGATTTGCTGATCTACTTCTCTGTACAGGTGAAAGGTGTGGGGAGATGTTAAGAGCCTTTTCCAAGAGCGGTAAGGTGGGAAAGATTTTTCCTGATTTGAGGCTTTTAGCGGACTATTTGAAGAGCATTGTAAGGCCGGGTGATGTGGTTTTAGTAAAGGCATCTAGAGCATACGAATTTGAGAAAATATTTTCCTATCTTTCTTAAAAAAACACTGATAAAGTTTTTTTATGCTTCTTATCTTGATTCGATTATTACGACAGCATGGAATCCATATTCCTAGCGTTTTTTCCTATTCGTCTACTCGCATGATTTTAGCTGCGATGACGTGTCTTTTGTTTACCATTTTTTTGGGGCCATTTTTTATTCGAAAGCTCTACTCAATGAAGATCGGTCAGCCGGTTCGAAATGCTAAAGAGTGTCCTCTGCTTGCTGAACTTCACGGGAAGAAGAAGAATACGCCCACGATGGGAGGAGTTTTGATACTCATATCGATGCTCTTATCTCTCTTTTTGTGGATGGATTTAAGCTATGCATTTACTTGGATTATGCTCCTTACAACGCTTGTTTTGGGAATGATTGGCGGCGTGGATGACTATTTTAAGCTTAAACTAAAGAATTCAAAGGGGATTCGGGGAAGATATAAAATGCTTTTCCAGACGCTTTTGTCTCTTATGATTGCCCTCTACCTTCTTGTTCCGGGGTTTACCGATTTTGTAAGTGAAAAAATGGGGGTAAGAGCGCCTGCGGCTAAAGAGAATGCGGGGCTCTATATAATGAAAGAGCTGGATACAAAAGAGTATATGTCAGAGGTTTTCGTTCCCTTTTTTAAAGATGCAGCGGTTTATCTCGGAGGAGCTTGGATCTATGTCATGTATTTCTTGATCTTTTTCGTAATCACTGGCTCTTCTAATGCGGTAAATTTGACAGATGGGCTAGATGGTCTGGCGTCGGGTTGTTTGATCATGGTGGCAAGTGTTTTTGGCTTTATCGCCTTTCTTTCCAATAATATTGAAATCGCATCGTATCTCAATATCCTCTATATCGAGGGATCGGCGGAAATTGCGATCTATCTCTTCTCTCTTGTCGGCGCTTGTCTTGGCTTTTTATGGTATAATGGCCACCCTGCACAGGTTTTTATGGGGGATACCGGGTCGCTTGCTCTCGGCGGCGTTATCGGGGTCTCTGCGATTCTACTTAGAAAAGAGGTGTTGCTGGCAATCGTAGGCGGGATCTTTGTTGCAGAGGCACTCTCTGTGATTATCCAGGTGCTCTCCTATCGCTATCGCGGTAAAAAGAGGGTCTTTCTCTGCGCGCCTCTACATCACCATTTTGAATACAAAGGCTGGCCTGAGACAAAAGTGGTCTTAAGGTTTTGGATTGTAGGTCTCTTTCTGGCTATTTTAGGGAT
>JAJFML010000141.1 GCA_021772195.1 Chlamydiota bacterium
GCGTTGCATTTCAAGCTGCGCCTCTGTCAGCTGTTTTGCATAACCATCTTTTGTCTGCCCAGTCTCTCCAAGATCGACTTTAACAAATCTAGCCCCAAGTGATTTCACTTGTTCTTCCACAACAGGCCTAGTATCAAAAGCTTCCACTCTCGCACCCAGTCATTTTGCAGTTGCAATAGCTTGAAGACCTGCAACTCCTACGCCAATTACAAAAACTGTGACAGGTGAGATGGTGCCGGCGGGTGTTGTCATCATTGGAAAGACCTTATCTAGTTTTTCTGCTGCCATAATGACAGAGACGTAACCTCCAAGATTTGCCTGAGAACTAAGTGCGTCCATCTTTTGTGCAAGAGTCGTTCTAGGCATCATTTCCATGCTAATCGATGTAATCCCCTGCTTTGTGAAGGCATCCGTCATCTCTTTTTCTTGAAAGGCATCGTAGAAGCTGATGTAAATTTGTCCCTTTTTCATGAGAGAGACCTCGCTGAGCTCGGGCTGTCGAACGCGCAAGATAATATCTGCAATTTTGAGAAGCTCATCTCTTTCAGAGATAGTTGCACCTGCATCTTTGTAGGAGGCATCTGAATAGCCAAGAGCATCTCCTAATCCCGATTCGATCATCACCTCTGATCCCAATTTCGTAAGCTTTTCAACAGATGGAGGAATAGCTGCGATACGTTTTTCACCCGGGAAAGTTTCCTTAAGTATGACGATCTTCATATAAATCCTTTAAGACTAGCTTTAACTGAATTTGAAAATAATGATTATAGCAAGAGGGGTCTATTTTTTATAAGAAAAAGAGACCTGACTTTTCTTAGTACGATCGAAGAGCTTTTGCGATTGACATTCTACAAACCTTCATGCCAGCAAAAAGTGATGCGAATGATGCAGATAGAACGCTTAAAGAAAGCGCGTTTACAAGCATTTGCCAGTTAAACTCAAATTTTAGAAAAAATTGTTTAGACTGTCCTGGTCCTGGCGGCATGAGAATCCCTTCGTGTAAAAACCCTTTAGCCACGCTGTATGTGAGGCTTAAGCCCACCAGAGCACCCAAAAATCCTAAGAAAAATCCTTCAACAACAATCAGGCGAATCACATCGATTGCAGACTCTCCATTTGCCCGAAGATTTCCAATCTCTTGTTTTCTCTCTAGAACGGAGGAAGAAATTGTATTAAATATCCCCAAGAGAACGATGGAAAGAATGATGATCTGAACCACTCTAAATTGTGCATTTAGCCAGTCCATCGAATTTTGATACCAGATTTTGTCTAGAACGGCAAAAGAAACAGCTTCTAAATCATAAAAATCATCTTCTACAGATTCAGCCACATTTTCCCAGTAGGTGTGATCAGCAAGCCCAATCGATACAGACTCGATGCGGTTTGTTTTTAGAAGCTCCTGGGCCTTTTTTAAAGGCATGCGAAAGGCTCTATTATCATAATCGACCATTCCGGTTGAAAAGATACCTGTAACCCGAAACTTTCCTGAGTTGTTTTTGCCTTTTATCGTCTTGGTATAAAACTTTATCTGGTCACCTACTTGCACATCTAATGACTCTGCAAGCCCCTTTCCAAGAAGAATTCCATTAGAAATCCGCTGATCTATCGACCCCTCTTCCATGTTGAGGCTATGAAAGAATTCCGCTTCATATTCAGGGAGAATCCCCTGCCCCTGTCCAATCACAGAATTGCTCTTTGCTTTGAGCATACCTGCAATCGTTATCCTGGGAAAAACATAGTCCACTCCCTCTAAATCATAGAGGTGCTCTTCTAATTGATCATAGTTTCTGATCCAATACTTCCAGGGCTCATCATGATTAGTATCGCGGTACCCAACTGTATTGATCTGGCCATTTCCATAGTGAGAATGGATAGTAGACTCTTTGTAATCATCTTGAATGCCTTTGATAAACCCTTCAAAAGAAAAGAGAGCACCCGCGCCTAGACCTACAGTGAGGATAATCGCAATGGTTCTGCGAACATTTCTAAATAAATTTCTGAAAGCTAAGAAAATCAAACTCATGAGCCCCCCCTCGTTGTCTCAATGAGCTCACCATCTTGAATATGAAAGTTAAGATTGGAGTATGATTGCACCATCGAATCATGTGTCGTTAATATAACTGTAATATTCTTATCTTGGACAAGTTTTGATAAGATCTCCATAATTTCTCGTCCCGTTTTTTGATCTAAACTAGCAGTGATTTCATCACCAATAAGGACATCAGGCTTTTTAGCAAGAGCTCTCGCAATTGCAACTCTTTGTCTTTGGCCGCCAGATAGCTGAAGTGGTTTTTTCTTTCGATGCTTCCAGAGACCTACTATCTCTAAAGCTTCTCTTGTTCTTGTTTTGACCTCTTTTCGCGAGAGTTTTTGGCGCTTCAAGAAATAAGCAACATTCTCTTCCGCAGTAAGAACAGGAACAAGATGAAAACTCTGAAAAATAAAGCCTATCTTCTTTTTGCGTAGTTGATTCTTTTTTCGAGTTGTTAGCTTTCGATATTTCTCACCTAAAAAGTTGATCTCACCTTCTTGAACCTCATCGATAAGACCAAGCAGATTGAGAAGAGTCGATTTTCCTGAACCGGACGGACCTGAAAAAGTAACCAACTTAGCTTCGGGGATCTCTAAAGAGAGATTTTTTAAGGCCGTAATCCGCTGAGAGCCTAAAAAATAGGAAAATCCTACATTATTAATTTTAAATAAAGTCTTACTACTCAATGGACTGTCTTCTTCAATAGTTTAAATAATCACCAAAATTTTACCAAAACCCTCCAATAACTTAAATGATTAAGTTAATTTGAAGTACTATATAATAAAATTTTTATTTATATTATTTTTTATATAAATACTAGAAAAACCCTTGTCAATAATCTATTCATAACTATGTTAAGAATCAGTACCAACATTTTATGAAGGGGGGAAAATCCGGGCGTTTTTTTAGCGCCTGGATTTTTTTTATTCAAAAGTAATTTTTTAGCTTTTCTCGATAAAATGCAAGCACTCGCATTTAGGAAGCTCTGATCTACTCATGCATTTCATCTTTCCATAAAATTTAACTAGAATCGATTTTTTGATCGATTCTAACCATCAAAGGTTTAGACCCTTCTCCAAAATCAATCCTAGTTTGAATTTTAAAGAAAATCTAAAAAACAGCAGTTAATCAGAGCTTCCTTTAGAAAAAACTCTCTTGAATTCTATTTTATCCTTAATTAATATGTAAAATGTTTTATTTTGGAGAATAATTATGACCGTAAAAACTCGCGAGAGCGCTGCCATTCAAGTCATCATGGACTTAAAGAACCAATTAATCTCGCTTTTCCCTGACTACCCGTCAATCATTGAGATCTTACCTCAAGATATCTTCTTTAGATGTCAAGAGATCCACAAAGACGATCCCATGCTGGCTGAGTGTACAGGCTCTTTTGTCTATAATCGTAGCCTATTTATTATAAAAATCAGACACTCACGCACAGGCGAGACAATCGGCATCTTTTTTGAAAAAGGACGCATACGTTTTCGTATTGGTGGTGGATGTAATCCTGAAAACTTTAGAAGTCTATCTGGTAGTAGAGACAAGATCATCGCGATCCAACAGATTATTCTCGGTGACAGCCCTGAATTTGAACTCGTCTACGAATAAGTAAGGATTACTTAATACCCATTCGACGAATGCCATCCCAATCATCTGGCGGTGGCATCTCTTTGTATTTCTGAGACATTTCCAGAT
>JAJFML010000142.1 GCA_021772195.1 Chlamydiota bacterium
CTTAAAAGAGAATCTCATCCCTTCAAATATGGCTATGGCATCCTATTGCATTCGGGATACCACTATATCGATCTTTTGACCTCACTTCTTGCTCTCAATCAGCCTTTTTTAAAGGAGCCTTCAACTAAAGAGTACAAACTATTTAAGACCTCTCCCTCTGATCAGATCTATAATTTGGGTGAAAATGCTCTCTTCCTCCTTCATCAAAAAAAGCAAGCACTAGGGATTGAGATGATATCCCAAATGAAAGATTTTGGTGAAACCGACCTTTTTCTAATTGGTCAGGAGAAATCTCAAATTCTTACAAACTTCTCTCTGAGACTCAATGGAACCTCATTATCATCTAGGAACGCCTCAAAGAGTTTTGTCAAACTGGATGGTAAATTAAGGCAAGAGATAGTCAGTATTCATCTAGGTACATTTTGCTCTATTCATATCTCAAGCCTTCCTTTCAATAAGATTGATCCTCAAAACTACAAGACCGAGAACTTCGACATTACCATCATGACCTCCCCTATTTTAAAAGAAGAGCAAACGGTTTTAAGATTGAGCCGCGAAGATTTTCATCCCATTCATAATTCGTTAAACAAAGAGGCGAGAAAAAAACAGCTCTATCAATTTTTAGAAGGAAAAAATGGAAACTCTCACTTTCTTACTCACAGAGAAAATATAGAGATGCTCCACGCAATTTATTTCCAACTAACAAAAGAACTCATTCTAAAATGAAGTCTATTTAACTCTCTACGGTGATGTCGCATGGACGAGTTAATGGATATTTCTTGAGCGTATGCTCTACAAAATTTGCCGTCCAACCCGTGATTCTGCCAAGAGCTAGCATCGTTGTGTTCATCTCTTTAGGAGCTCCAAAGAGCTTGTAGAAAATGCAATTAAAGAGGTCAGGATTGGGAGTAAGACCTTTTTTAACGTAGAAGGGATCCGTATTAACCCTATCAATCAGAGTAAATGCGATCTCACGATGACTCTTCACTTCGGAAAAGTCAAAAGAATCCCCCTTAAGAATTTTTAACATTGTCTCAACTCTAGGATCCCAGCATCCCTGGATACGGTTATAGGTGCGCTGACCAAAACCCATTAAAAGCTGCTTGTTTTCAAGAATGCGATCGACATAAGCGTTAGGATCTTCCCCTGTCCTGGTAAGCTCTTCATACATTTCGGAGACGTGCTGTGATGCGCCTCCATGAATCGAACCATTAAATGCAGCCATTCCCGATGCAATTCCAGTATAAATACTACCTCTTGAGCTTGCGACATTTCGAACAGCTACTGATGAACAATTCTGACCATGTTCTGCATGTAAGATCATGATCGTATTTAATATCTTACCTAATTTTTTAAGTTTCTCTGGGTTCTTTCCTCCATGCATCATGTGAAGAATCTTTTCGCTATGGGGCAAATCTTTCCCTGGCTCTTTCCAATCGGTGCCCATAATTTTGGTGTACCTGTAGGAGACGGACACTGCTGTTTGAGCTACTAGAAAAGCGGCTTTTTCAACAAAATCTTGAGGATCATCCAAGTATTTTCCTTCAATTGATCCCAGAGCAATTGTAGCCATTTGAAGAGCATCCATGGGATGAGTGTTCACAGGAATTGCATCTAAAAAAGGTCTCATCTCATCAAAAAGCTTCAAATATTTTGAAACATACGCTCGAAACTCCTCCACTCTCGGCGACGATCCAAAGATAATCTCAAAAGCGCAGTCCAGAAAATCCATCCCCAACTTATCAATAACGCTTACTCCTCGATAGTAGAGCTTTCCATCTCGCTTATCGATCTTACAGAGCTCACTCTTACAAATCGCTGTATGATAGAGACCTGGATCATAAATCATAAATCGATTGTTAGGATCGGTAAAATTTAGAATGGTGTATCCATTGCAAGGCTCTAAAGTAAAACATTTATTCAAGTCAATCTCTTCAGCAACAGTCATGATATATCTCCTGATTTAAATTTCGATTCACATGTTCTCGGAATAATTCGCGTAAATGAGCCGTCCTCTTTCCAGGCAGCCCCTGATTTATTATTTGATCCTCTACCTGAACAAGAGGAACAGCATCTTTAATGCTAGATGTTAAAAAAGCCTCATCACAAAACTTAAGCTCAGACTTTTTAAGAGGTCTATATTCAATTTCAAAGTGCTCTTTTGCAAGCTCCAGAAAAATGGACCTTGTAACTCCCCTTACTATCTTAGAATCAGCAGTAATCAAACGATCTCCAATAAAGAAAAAAGCATTGCAAGTCGTTCCCTCTAAAATCTCATCCTTATCGTTGATATATAGAGCATCATCAAAACCCCTTCTCTTGGCCTCTTTCATCGACAAAATCGCAGGTAGATAGTGTGTTGATTTCACCTCAGGCATCACTCTCATTTGCCTGGATAAAGCGGCTTTCATTCCCTTCTCATAGGTAATAATTGGATAAAGAGTAATGGGGTGAAAGAGTAGCATAAGATTCGAGCGGCCCATCGGTTCGATCTGCTCGGATGATCCAATGCCGCATGTAAGAACAAATCTAACTCCTGCATCGATGGGCGGATTTTTCTCAAGTAAGAGATAAAAGATCGTGGAAATCTCATCCAGGCTCATTGGAAGCTCTAGCTCCACCTGATCTGCAGACCAAGCAAGTCTTTTCAGATGTTCCAAAAGGTAAAAGGGTTTCCCTTTGTATAATTGAACATAATCGAAGACCCCATACCCGCGCAGCACACTTAAGTCAAAGGCGCTGATCAGTGCATCTTCTTTAGATACGAACCTTCCATTTACATAGTGCACAATGTCCATCTAAATCTATCCAGATTTACATAAAAAAAAGACATAGCTTTGAACAGAATAAATTTTTAGACAAGCACAAAAAAAAATTTAGTGGTTTGAGAGCTTGATGAATAAGCTCTACTTGATCATAATGGATCCTCTTCAGGTGGCATAGCCAAGCGGTAAGGCCGGGGCCTGCAAAGCCTCTATCCCCAGTTCGAATCTGGGTGCCACCTTTCTTTTTTCTCTAAAACTCCTTGATAATACATAATGAATCGCTGCTATCTACTGCAGAATTAAATCTCAACTATTCCCTTTAAAGCACTCTTTGTCATCAAAAAAAACGCCACCCTCTTCCTGAATAAGACTACGTCAGCTCGAATCTGAAAAATTCCTATAAATCACAACACACTTACAATAGGCATATTACATCAATAAGAATAAGTATTTTCTATGAAAATTACATTGAAAGAAAGGTCAGACTTTCTAGATCGTATCGATTTCTCATTTAGAGTAAACCCTGTAGTCGCGCTATTAGGCCCAAGGCAATGCGGAAAAACAACTTTGGCTAGAATGTACATTAAAGAGCTAAAGCGCAAAAAGAAGATCCATTACTTCGACCTAGAAGATCCAGAAGATCTCGTTCTATTTGAAAATCCTAATTAACTCTAGCTTCTTTAACAGGACTTATCATCATTGATGAAATCCAAAAAATTCCGGAAATTTTTCAATTAATTCGAGTACTAGTTGATTCTCCCGATAACCAAAAACAATTTCTCATTTTAGGTTCAGCTTCTCGTGATTTAATTCATCAAAGTTCAGAGACACTTGCAGGGAGAATTAGTTACATTGAACTAACTCCTTTTTCAATATGTGATGTGAAAGATACTGAAAAACTTTGGATAAGAGGAGGGTTTCCTAAGTCTTATTTCCCCAAATCTCTTGACGAAAGCATTGAATGGAGAAAAGGGTATATTTCTACCTTTTTAGAAAGAGATATACCGAATCTAGGTTTTGAAATTCCATCTACAGCATTAAGGCGTTTTTGGATGATGATGACGTCCTATCACGGAAACATCTTCAACGCATCTGAAATAGGTAGATCCTTGGGTCTTTCGGGCCCAACTATGAGAAAGTATTTAGATCTTTTAACCGGGACTTTTATGCTTCGCCAGCTTCAACCTTGGTTTGAAAATATTTCAAAGCGCCAGATTAAGTCACCAAAAGTCTATTTTAGAGACAGCGGAATTTTTCATACTCTATTGGGAGTGAATAAAAAAGACACCATTCTACGTCACCCCAAACTTGGGGCTTCTTGGGAAGGTTTTGCTCTAGAGTCTGTGATACGAATGCATAGAGCAGCTCAAGAGTAGTGTTTCTTTTGGGGAGTACACCAACAAGCTGAACTCGACCTCATGCTTTTTATAGATGCTAAAAGAGTTGGCTTTGAGTTTAAATGGAAGGACGCTCCAAAGTTAACATCTTCAATAATCAACGCATGCGAAATATTACAATTAGAGATATGTTATATCATCTACCCTGGAGTCAAAAAATATCAACTCGCTGAAAACATTTGGGTAATTGGCTTATCTGAATATATACAAGAACCTTTTAGAACTTCTTAATAACTCTTAATAGACCAGTATGTGATTGAAAGCGCTTCCCAACCTCTCCAATGTAAGCAAGGCTTACATATGGATAGGTTCTATCAGCGGGAACAAAGATTGTTTCAAGACCAAATGATGCTAAATCTTGTGATCTAGTAGCGATATTTGTAGTAAAGAAGCTCGTACCACCTACAATGCTAGCTGAAAGCTCGCCTGTATCGTAGAACTGCTTATTGATATATCCAATTGTCTCTTTTAAGAAGAACCAACCCCAATCAAATTCCCATACATCGTAGAATCTAAGACCTAGTTCGGATCTAAACTGTGATGAATAGTGATCATCTACAACCATGTTTAAAACGCCTGCTCCCTTCTCGGTAAAGCACTCTTGCCAATTACCAACATAGGCAAGGGAAAGATAGGGCTCAACGCCTCCCCAGCTTCTAATAAAATCATATCCCATCTCTACGAAAGGAAGGATTTGCCAGTTATTAAAGCATGATTTTGCAACCGCTTTAAATCCAGGAAAAGAGATGTTTCGGTCGTTGGAGATATCATTATATCCGCCATTTATTGAGAAGTTCGTATAAAAACCTTCCCATGTGAAAACACCGTATAGCGAGAGAATCCCTTGATGAACGTCACTCTCAGCCAAATCGTAATCTTGACACACATTGGTGTAAACATAGTTTAAGCTTGTGCCGATCAGTCCATTTTCAAGTCCATAATATTCGAAAGCAAGCGCGGCTCCCCCACTAACGGAATCATATGCAGGATTGATACTTTGGGCTTTTAAGTGAGAATAGTTTCCAAGAGCGTTAATAGAGACGCCATAAGTTGAATTCTTCGATCTTTTCGAATCTAAAAATAGAGAGGTGATCTCATCGGAATTGCTAGCAACTAACTCTTCAAACATCTTTGCTGGCTCAAATTTAACCGCACACTTTCCAGCGCTATCATTATTCATTTTTGAATATGCAGATTTTACCTGAACTTGATTCGAAGCATTTACCGAATTCATAAGAGCGATGGTATTTGCAGTTAGCTTTGATGGGTTTGAGTTAGTTAGAGATGCATTTAAAAGAGAACCATCAAAATCAGCAAACAGTGCTGCCGCCTCGCAGTTTTGATTCAAATTATCAGCAAAAATTTTATTTGCGTTATTATTTACCTTCCCAAGATCAATTTGCAAGCAAATGGGGGGTGCTGGCGGTGCTGGAGGTATTGGCGGTCCCGGAGGTTGATTTGCAAACCCCAAGCTAGAGACTAAGAGCATTGAGAGACAAGAGATCTTTTTCATATTTATTCCTTCCAGCAAAGTCCATCTTTCTTATTGGCTCTTACACCTGGCGTAAACAGCTTCATTAAACTAGGCGAAGGAGTCGTGCCAAATTGTATACGAGACATTTGAGATGATATGGTTGAGTATTGAAATGCCAATGCAG
The DNA here is from genome assembly GCA_021772195.1 of Chlamydiota bacterium. Lineage (GTDB taxonomy): Bacteria > Chlamydiota > Chlamydiia > Chlamydiales > SM23-39 > JAJFML01. The sequence goes on from JAJFML010000142.1 coordinate 5,821, forward strand.
GACCAATTTTTCCCGAAGAGACTTTGTTTTTCATTACAGTCGTTGCATCTATACCATGCACATATGAGGTACCTAGTAGATGGGCAAGAACTGTTGTTGTTCCTCTAAAACCAATAGTTACATTGGGAGTTCCAACCTCAACATTATCAGGATATTCCTTTGGAATTGATCCTGTCACAAATCTACTTGCACCTTTGTACAATTTGATAAAGATGCGGTTTTTCTTATAAGTATCAATGTAAATAGATGTATCTGAGACGAGAAGAACGGAAGTTCCATCAAAAAACTCGACCCTACCTTTCGAACCACTCGAAGTAGTCAGGGTATCACCTTCCATGACCTGTGATCCTAAGCGAAGAGAGCGTTTTGCAGCTCCCTTTTCTTGTGCTTCAAAAACTCCATTTGCTTGCACAATTTTCCCTACAACGGGAGCGGCTTCTAACTGAAGTACAGTCAAAGCAAGGAGTAATAATATTGTAAATCGTTTCATAAACTTCCTTTTCCATAAATTAGGTTTTTTTTGTCAACAACTCCCTTCCAATTATTTGGAGGAGGAGTTTTCATCCTCTCTAAATATAGATCCTTAGAGAGGATTTTTATTTGAGAAAAAAGCTTATTTGCCGTTTCAAAGTCTCCCTTGAAATAGGAATCAATCGCTTTCTCATGGATTTGCAACTCTTCCAAAATGGAGCTATCTACTTTTCCTTTTTCACCTATAACCTCATAGATATCTAAAACCTTATCATCTACCCCAATCATATCTAGATGTCTATAGACATATTGTTCTTGAGTCTTTTCTTTTGTAGTTACATCCGCAATAATTTCCACACCATAGAGCTTCGTTAATCGCTTTGAAAAGAGAGAGAGCTCAACACCATCTCCAATCACCGTATAATCTGCTTGATACTTCGATCCCATATCTCCCACCAACATCGTGGAAGTATGAATTCCAATGCTAATATGTGGAGCCTTACCTACAACAGGTAGTTTTAACCCCTTCGCTTGATCGCGCATGCGAAGAGCCGTCTCTACCGCATGAAAATAATGTCTCTCATCTCTTAAAGGATCTCCCCAAAAAGCTTTGAGTTGATCTACATTATATTTATCGATCACCCCATTCCTATCGAAAACGACCCCTGACATCACATTAAAATAGGAGTTTAAAAACTCTTTAATTTTCTTAGGCTCAGCTTGTTTAGAAATAGAGTTAAATTCGTTGATATCTGCATAGAGCACGCTGAGCTCTTTAAGCTCTCCTTCCGATGAGTAGTGCTGTCCCATTTTTATCATCTGATCAATATACTGAGGAGATACGTATTGTCCCAAAACCCTTTTGATCTCTTGTCTTTCACGCGATTTAATAACAAAAACTGCAATAAAATCGATCATCAAAAGAACCACGATCGTTGGAGCTGGAAAGAAAAAGGAAAGCGCCATCCCATAATTTTTCCAAACGTAGTAGTTCGCCACTTTAAATATGACAATCATTCCAAAAGAAAATAGAAGAGCTACCAAATGGCTCATAAAAGGGAGTAGGAGAGCAACTAGAAAACCGAGTCCTACTAAAAAAAAGGCAGAGGCGTGCCTTCCCCAAATCACCTTATAAGGAAGGTAACCATCAATGATACCGCTCGCAACGCTCGCATGCACCTCCACGCCTGGATAGACAGAGGAGATCGCAGTCGCCCTTAAATCTCCAATAGCAGTAGCAGATGAACCTATAAAGACAAGCTTATCTTGAATTTTCGCTCTCTCAACTTTTCCTTCCAAAAGATCACCAACAGAAATGTAGGGAAAAGTAAAAGCGCCTCCCCTATAAGGTATTAAAATTCGTCCCCAAGGATCCGTGCGAATCGAGATATCGCCTAAATCTACAGATTTGATAATGATCTTATCCCCTGCATTATGCGTCACAATTTTTGTAACGCGCCTATCCAAAAAGAGCTCCGCTGCTTCCAAAGAAAGCGAAGGATAGACCTTATCTCCTTCAAGATAGACAAGAGGGGTCGATCTTAAAATTCCATCCGAGTCGACAGTCGCATTGATAAACCCTCCATGCCTCGCAGCTTTTTGAAAAAGAGGCAAATTCCCCAAATAACCATTAGCTCTCAAAATGGTAAGCTTTTGCATCTCCTCATCTGAGACCTCAATGATAGGGTCTGGCAAAGATCCCACCATCTCTCCATTTTTTAAAAAAGCAAACCCCAAGCTAAATGCTCCTGTCTTCAGAGCATCTGCAAAGCTTTGATCCGTATCAAATCGAGACTTCAAAGGCTCTAGCTCTTCTTTTAGTGACGGGCTATCCACAGAATCTAGAATAGTTTGAACCGGATTAATCTCATCCTCTGAAAAGACGATGTCAAAAGCAACTGCCTTGGCGCCCAACTTTACAAGTTCAGATGACATCTCTCCTAAAATCTTTCGATTCCATGGCCACCTTCCATATTTGGCAATACTTTTATCATCGATATCGATAATCACTACGGGATTATCTTTTGGAAGCGGGCGGTGATAGGATCTAATCTCATCATCATAGGCATCATTTTCCGCCTTAATTAGAATCTTTTTTATAAAGGGCGGCTGAAGATAGATCAGCATCGCTGAAATAAAGATGACAATCAGTGAAATGATGACGGGAAGTGGATTTCTTTTTTCTTTAAAGTGGCTACTCATTTCTTCCTTTTCCTCGATTTATCCTTTTATGTAAACCCCATGAGAATAAGAAGATTGGGTATAATATTTTCACTCATAACCATGCTTTCAGCATTTTTCAGTGAAAAAAATATACCCATATGATAGATTAAAAATATGAAAAAAATAGCTGGAATTGGTAAAACTTCAAGAAAAAACCTCTCTAAAGTCATTCGAGAAGCCAAAGGTGGTTTTGTTACATGTCATACAGTCACTCAAGCTCTAAAAATCTCACCCCCAAAAGCAAGAGCTCATATAACCCTATGGGTCAACAGTGGATGGTTGCAAAAAATAAGAAAAGGACTCTATTTACCACTTGATGCGGCTGCCACATCTGAAAATCAGGTG
>JAJFML010000143.1 GCA_021772195.1 Chlamydiota bacterium
GTCCCAAGTTCAAGTCTTGGTAACCGCACTTTCTAAAAGGGGCATTTTTCGTTTAATTCATGGCATCGTCTGCTCGTTTATCTGCTTTTCGACCTCAATCACGAGAGCTCAAGTGGGAGCAGATTGAACGGCTTCGTAAATATACCCAATTTTTTCACTACCAATCTTCCGAAGCAGGAGAGATCAATTTTCGGCTTCAATCTTTGGTAAATAAGATTGTTAAACTGCTTGGTCAGGAGACAAAAAAGTACTTTATTGGAAGTGTTGCAAGGTTTGCTATCATTGGCGGCGATCTTCCCGGGGATTGCGATATTCAGATTTTGATCAGAAGGGTAGATGACTGGAGATGTGTTTCTAATGCTCTCATCCATTCGATTTCCAGTCTTTTGACTTTAGATAAGGGGCAGCTTGTGCAAACAGGTTTGAAAAAACGCAACTTTTTGACAGGAAAAAATGGAGAGACGTTTGGTGTGATGGTTACCTTGCCTTGTAGGCCTCTCGATCTCGATATTCAAATTGTAACCAGAGCGAATTCTTTAAATTCCCAAGATTTTAGAATTTGCATGGACAAACTTGAAGCAGAGACGGTTTCTAATTCCTTTGGAACTTTTGAAGAGGCTCTGACACTTATCCAAAAAAAGGAATTGCGCTTTCTGACACCTCAAAAGATTCATGAGGGATTTAGAGTTTTTTGCGTATCTGTTTTAAAGGGTTATAAAACTCTCAAAGAAGATGAGAGAAAGGTATGTCTGGGGCTATTTGAACAAGATCCTCGTCCGAATTCTGACTTTAAAGTGAAGCTTGAGTCTTTTGTCTCTAAGAAATTTGAAGGGGATAGGAAAAATGAGCGTAAATACTTTAGAACGTATTTACAAATTGTCCATCGATCAAAAGTTCTTTCTCTAGAGTATAAGGAGAAAATATTTGTTCTTCTAGGACCCATAATTAAAGTTAAATCGATAGAAGGATTTGAAAGGCTTCTTAAGAGTGAAGAAGATAGCGCTATTCTTGTAGAATTTGAAAATGTTCAACGTGAGAAATTCTCATCGATAGATGAGTGGGAAGCATTTTATGAAAGAGCTGAATCTGTTATCTCTGTAAAAGAGATGGTAGAAGTCTTAATACGGAGCTCAAAAATTAAGATTCTTCCTCTTCAAATTGTGCAAAGGCTAGAGGATCATTTTCATATTTTAAAGATCGATGATCATATGACGCTTTTAGAAAGACTTTGTCTTCAAGAGGGCGCTCCATTTGATCTTTTGTCAAAGATAACTCTCTCTCTTCATAATAGAGCAAGTGGAAAAAAGAAGAGGGAGAGACAATTTTTAAAGATTCTCTCTTCAAAACCCTGTCTAAATGAACTTCTTCGACCAAAAGCAAAAAAATCCATAGATCGTGGGACATCTCCAACGCACCCGTCGGCTGCTGTGGAGGAAAAGGAAGAGGAAGAAAGGCCTTCACCTCTGTCTCAGGAAGAAGTTGTAGGTCCTGATCTAGAGGAATTGCAAACAGATAAGTCTGTAGCTACTATAAGTTGGGAAGCATGGGCATCTGAGCCATTTAACCCTCTACTTCATAATTATCATATTTTTAAAATGATGTGCTGTAATATGCATAGAGATTCGGATTGGGAGACAGTTTTTTCAAAAATTGAGAAAAAAATAGCTTCTTTTCCAAATAGCATTCTTGGACTCAATTCACATGAAGACTATCACAATGCACTCGTCATCACGAGATTTCGATTATTACTTTCAGAATCTGTGCAGGAAGATTCTCTCAAAGATGAAACCGTTCACAGACTAATCCAACTTCTTGTAGAAGAGTTTGCTCTCCATAACATGTCATTAGGTGAGGTCTTATCTCTTTGGGACGCTGGACTTGCACCTTTTTTAAATGAGTCACAGAAAAGAGATTTGGAGTCTATTGAAACGCTATGTAAATACTTTACAAGTCTATTTGCAAGAATAAAGGGGTTAAAGATGGCTATCAATCAGGAAAGAGATCGAAAAGTTAGAATGAAGATGAAGTTAGAATTGAATAGATTAAATAAATCTCTCTTACCTATACAATCTGCAATAGAAAAATATCCAAACATCATTCGACTTCTAAAAAGAAAGAGGTAGTCAGCCTTCTTTCCCTTCTTCATTATCTGGAAAAATAAGGTGAGTTAGATATCTTAATTTATTTTCTTGCGCTTGCCAGTCGTAATAGGGAACTCCGATGATAGTCCATCCCGATTTGCGGAGTTGATCTAGCTTGAATTTACTTAAGATAGATAATGTTTTATCTCTTAGGTAATGAGAGGGACCATTGAATTCTACAGCAACTCTCTTATCGAGATCTAAAACGGTATCTAAGTAGTAACCTTGGATATAAACTTCTCTTTCAAGCCTTTTTTTTGAAATTATTTGCAAAAAACGGTGCATATGAAGATGAGCTTGTGATGAGAGGGGAGAGGGCCTATCAATGCACAATTTATGTGCCAAATTTTTTATATCATATAACTCATTTGTATAATATGCAGCTGCATCATGTTGTTCAAAATATAGACAAATCTGGACTAATTGATTTGCTGATGTGAAGTTGATTTCTTCAATCTTAATTAA
>JAJFML010000144.1 GCA_021772195.1 Chlamydiota bacterium
CTTTTACCCATCTGGAAAATCGGAGAGAAAGCTCTGGACAGAAGAAGGGGAGCCCATTTGTGAATGAGAGCACATATTACAAAAATCAAGCTCTCTTAGAAAAGAAAAACGCAGCACTTTCTTTTCTCACTCACATCTCGGATCACTTTGAAAAAATGCCCTTTTTGCCCCCATCAAAAGAAAACCCCGAAGTAGACCTTCTCTATGTCTATGGTCTCGGCCTTGAGTATCCCCATCTTACAAAGGCAAAAGAGATTGTGTTCATCGAGGAGGACCCTGAAAAGGTCCAGGCTTTTTTAGAAACAGACATTGCTGAAAAGCTATTAAATGATGAGCGCACGCACATCTATCTTAATCCTGATCCCGAGATGCTAGCAGAGGAGTTCCCAGAGAATAACGTCGAAGTTATCAAGTCGAGCTCTTTTTCTAATACTTTAAAATTCAAAGAATTTCGTCTCGATATCCTTCGGAAGACAACCTTTTCTGAGGGGCTCTATTACGATCGTCTTCATTCTGAGGTTCTCTTTGAGCACTTTTTAAAAAATCTGAACCTACTCCCAAAGTCATTTTTTTTGAATAAATTGAAAGGCGCTTTTAATAAGAAGCCTTGCATTATTGTGGGCGCAGGTCCCTCACTCAGTGAGTCTATTCAGGATTTAAAAAAGTTAAAGGACCATGCTTTTATCCTAGCCGGAGGCTCAGCAATTTCTGCGCTTTCAAAAGCTGGCATAGAACCTCATTTAGCAGTAGCTGTTGACCCCAACTTAGAAGAATATTATCGATTGAAGAGAAATTTTGCTTTTGAGATGCCCCTCATCTATACTTTTCGGACATATCCAGGAATCTTTTCTTGTATAAATGGTCCTTTAGGCTATCTTCGCTCTGTTCTTGGCGCTGCCGCAGATCTTTGGGTTGAAGAGTCAGCTGGTTTAGATGAAGAGATGGTAGGAGAGTCTCTATCTTTTGAGTCGATGTCAGTTACAACTGCAGCATCTGCTATTGCTTCTTATTTAGGATTTGATCCCATCATTTTTGTAGGAGTTGACCTTGGGTATACAAATGGAGTGCGCTATGCAGAGGGAATCGTCGATGATCCATCAAAAATCAAAAGCGCCAAAGTAGAAGATGTAAGTTATGAAGATTTGAGCGTATCTGGAGAGAAGATCGAGACCTCAGTCAAATGGATGATGGAAAGAGATGCTCTTGTCTCTTTTGCAAAAAAGAGCAAAAGCACCTACATCAATGCCTCCAAAGGACTTAAACTAGATGGGCTTTCTCATAAAGATCTGAATGAGATTGAATATAGCTCACAGGAAAATTTTGAGGATCACTTACACTTCTTAAGCAATCAGAATAAAATTGATTTTCAAGGAGTAAATAAGCTCACAGAAGAGCTAAAGTCAAGTATTGAGAGTTGTTTAAAGCATCTAGCTGAGCTGAAAAATCCTACATCTAAAGGACACAGCGCTGTGGCTGAAATGGATCTGCAAGAGGAGAGAGCCTATCAAATGCTTTTCTATGATACATTGCGCATTATCAAGACCTATTTTCGACGTGATGTGAAAAATGAAGAGGTCTATTGGAATGCATTCTACGAAATCGTGGAGCGTTATCTAAAGATTATAGAGCTTTAGCTTATTGCGAAGTGTGCGAACACTGATTCCCAAAAGTTTTGCTGCCTTTGTTTTAGACTGATGATCTCGAAGCGTTTGCAAAATGTGCACCTTTTCAAGTTCACCCAGGCTTTTTGTCTTTTTGACTGAAATGAGCTCATTTAAAGGGAGGTGTTCTGCTAAGATTTCTCTTCCTTGCTCCAAAACAATAATTCTCTCAATGATATTTCCTAGCTCCCGGACATTTCCTGGAAATGAGTAGGAGGCGAGCTTTTTCTTTGCAGCAGAAGAAAAGCGCTTTAATGGTTTGTGATTTTCTTGAGAAAAGATCTCTAGAAAGTGCTCTGCTAGGGGAATGATATCCTCTTTTCTTTTGCGCAGAGGCGGTATTTCAATGGGAACAACATTGAGTCTGTAATAAAGATCCTCTCGGAAGATTTTATCTTGAACTGCTTCTACCATATTCCGGTTGGAAGTGGCGACAATGCGAACATTGACATTGATTGGCTTTTCAGATCCTACGCGCTCAAATTCCTGTTCTTGGACTGCTCGAAGTAACTTGGGCTGGAGCAGGATAGGAATTTCTGTGACTTCATCAAGAAGGATTGTGCCCTTATTCGCAAGCTCAAAGCGTCCAAGGCGTCTAGTATGAGCGCCTGTAAATGACCCTTTTTCGTGGCCAAAGAACTCTGACTCGATGAGCGTTTCAGGAACGGCGGCACAATTTACTTTGATGAAAGGCTCTTTCGACCTTAGAGAGTAAGAGTGAATGCAGCTAGCGATCACCTCTTTTCCTGTACCAGATTCTCCATTGATAAAGACGCTTGCATTCGTGCTAGCTATTTTCTGCACGGTTTTAAAGACCTCTTTCATAGCGGGGCTGTGAGCGATCACTTTTTGGTGTTTCTTGTTGGTAAGAAAAGTAATCTCCTCTTTGAGGTAGTGATTTTCATTTACGAGGATGAGGTGCTCCTCTGCCTTTTGAAAAATTGCATCGAGGGCATCGAAAGAAGAGGGTTTAATAATATAGTGAAAGGCTCCCTCTTGCATTGCGCCTACAGCATTTTCAATGCTGCCAAAAGCTGTCATGATAACGACGATGGCATCGGTATTTTTCTTCGCAAATTTTAGCACTTCCATACCAGATGATCTAGGCATCTTCATATCGGTGATGACAAAATCAAAGTGTTCTCTTTTTAGAAGTTCAATTGCCTTTTGTCCATCTTCTGCAAGAGAGACATCGAGATTTTTGCTGGTAAAAAAATCGTATAAAAAGTTTCGAATAATCGGTTCATCGTCAACAACTAATACTTTCTCAATCATAGATTTTACCTTTTTAGCGGGAGTGTGATAGTAAAGGTCGTACCGCGTCCTTTTTCTGATCTAATGTCAATCTCACCAAAGTGGGCTTTGATGATCTTGTGCGTCTCAGTAAGGCCGAGACCGTGACCCTTTTCTTTGGTTGTGAAAAAGGGCGAAAAAATCTTTTTCGCATCCTCTTCTTCTATACCACATCCCGTATCGGAAATCGTAATGAGGCAAGAATTCGATCTCTTCATCAGGCTAATCATCAGCTTGCCACCCGATTCCATCGCCTGAAAAGCATTCATAATCAGATTGAGAAAAGCCTGGCGTAGTAGTTCGGTATCAACAGGCGCCATGAGGGGCTCATCGGAAATATGCATGTCGATTGTAACATTTTTGGGTGTGGCTGGATCGACTTTGATGAATTTAAGTAGAGATCGCATGAAAGGCGCGAGATCGTGGCTTACGGCCTTCATTTGAACGGGCCTTGCATAAGAGAGAATTTTACTTAAGAGCCTGTCGAGAGTTTTGGTTCCTTGCTTGATGCTTTTTGCCATCTCTTTTTGTGAGGGATCATCCAAATCTTTTTCTAAAAGCATTGCATAGCCGCGAATGCCGCCAAGAGGATTTTTTATTTCATGGGCAACAGAAGAGGTCATTTGTCCGAGCTCTTTTAACCTTTCATTTCTGTTTGCAATTTCCGTAAGTTCTTGGATATCTGTTAAATCGTTTAAAAATAGAAGCACACCTTGGTATTCTTTGGGCCCCTCTAACAGGAGGTGAGTCTTTACTTCAATTTCACGCCTCTTAGAGGTGGAAATATAGGATAAAGACTGTTTGAGCCCAAAATTAAGAGCATCTCTCATGGAAAATCCGAAGAAATCATCAGGGAAATGATTTGAATATTGCTGGAGCAGAAGCCTTTGAGAATCAATCCCTAAAAGCTTTTCAGCAGACCTGTTGAAAGAGATAAACTTGCCCTCCATATTAATGTAGACTATGCCTTCATTAATATTTTTAAGGAGCTGAGTCAAATAAGTGGATACAAGGAGGAGCTCATTTTTCTTATCCTCTAGCCTTTTGCGAAGAATAGATACTTCTCTTGCAAGTTCTTTAGATTCTCCCTTTAGTTTTTTCGACTCATCAGAAAAAAGCTGAAAAGCTTTTGCAAGATGCTGCATGCTTTCATTTAGGTCTTCTGATTCAAAAGCGTCTGATACGCAAGAATTTAACTCATCAGTTAGTGAGTCCGACATCTTTTCCCCCCTTAAAGCGGACCCTCTTTTTAAAGGCCACCCTTAAGTTGGACTATAAGAAATTTCTAAATAATGTAAAATCATTCCATATGTTGTGGCTAATTTTTCTACCATTTCTTCTTGTAAGTTGCTCAGGACTAGAAAAGTCGGAGATCTCAAAAATTCGAAAACAGAATGCTCACTCCCAGCAGATCTATCGAAAGTCCGATCAATATTACTATCCCATTAGTGAGCCTAAGCTTGTGAAAAGGGAACCCTATTCCTGGGAAGAGGGAGAGAGGGTTTATCCGAAGATCACAAAAGAGTACTTTCGTTGCAAAGGCAGTTCAATGAATCCCATGCATACAACGGAAG
>JAJFML010000145.1 GCA_021772195.1 Chlamydiota bacterium
GAAATATCACAGGAGAGTTTCCAAATGTATTTGTCAACGGAACGCCGGGAAAAAATCAGATCTTCTACTCCCCTCCTAATGATCCGAATGCTGTTTTCTACCCTGTCGGAATCCCTGAAGGGTATATTGGGCCTGCTGACATCTTTTTTGGTGTCGAGCAATTACAAAGTACCGTTTTAAGAGATCCTTGCGGCGGGATTGTTGTCGTTCTCTTTCTTCTACCAGGAGAGGAGTCTGCAGCTCTTTCAAGCTTCTTTCAAAATCAAAGTAACTTAACTCTGCAAGCGTTGGGTGGATCTGCAACCTTTATCAACAACCTTGTCTCTCGGAAAAGAGTAGGAGGGCAAACAGCTGGAGCACCTGCTAGCCCCGTTGCTGCATACCATAGAGCTCAAAAGGACTTTGTTGCCCTCGCATCAAACAGCTCAGCTGCACCTGATCTTATGGCAGCTAGGAGAGGAGATGATGAAATGGAAACCTCAGATCAGGAAATGGATCTACCTCTTCTTCCAATGAAACCTGATGAGCCAAAATATTCCAACTCTTTTAGTCCCTTAGCTCAGTTTCAAGAACAAGATCAAGTGACAACATCCACTGTTAGATTAGATTCTTATAAAACAAAGTCGGGAGGTGCAACTCTAGGCTTTGACTTTATTGGATGGGATGAGCTGCTTCTTGGTGGTGCTGCTACCTACCTATACACTGACCTTAGACAAGACAACGGTTTTGGCTCCCAACAAATCAACAGTGCTTTTGGAACATTCTACTCTGGTTTTATTTTTGATAGTCTTGTATTTAACCTTCTTCTTACAGGAAGCTATAACTACAATAGTTCAAATCGTATTTCGCCCCCCATTCCAGGTGAGAAAATTGTCATTCAAAATAACGATGGCACTCCTATCGAGCTAACATCTACCGGTATTCCAGCAGTAGTGGCGGATGCTAGCTACAATAGCTACCAGCTAGTTCCTCACTTTGACTTAAGCTACGAATTTGGTTTTGACAGATTATCTGTTCTGCCTTTTATCCAGTCAGATGTTGTCATAGCCTTTCAAGATAGCTTTTCAGAAACAGGCGATAATCTCTTCACCTTTTCAGCTTGTGATATTGCACTTGATCTAAATTTAGTCAGTGATTTTTTAGTAAACTTTCTTCTTCAAAATGAAGTGGGAATCAACTTCTTCAGACAGCTGAATTTAAAGAATGCAGAAAATCCTTTCCTACTAAGATTAAAAGGATCCTATGTCAATCGATATATTGTTCCTTACAGTACGGATGTGAAATTTGATGGCACTGAAGAGTTTACTTCAACTAACGTTGCAATTCCAATGCAACATTTCTTTGGATCAGCCTTTGAATTTATCTACAAACAAGGTCCAAACGCATTTATCATGTCTTATGAAGGTATGGTAGGAAGTGGATTTTGGCTTAGCACAGCACTCTTGCGCTATTCCAGAGACTTCTAATGAATAGTCCCTAGCCTATGCTAGGGACTGGATTTATTTTAGCGTCCCACTCTAGGTGGTACGATGGGCCTTACAACGGATGTTGGAGGCGCAATAAAGATTCTAGGACGCCTTGAATAAGAAGTGACTACAGCGTACTGAGCCATGCCCTCACCAATTACAATTGTGCCTGAATCATTCTTAATCTCGACTTGCCCTTTTGTGCATGCAACACTGAGTTGATCAGGTGTTAGCACCGCTTCCAAAAGAGTACCGCGAATACCGATGACCGCTTTGGGAGTTTTAATATTGTACCTACTGGGATCCGATTTGATCTTACCAGTTAAAAGCTTAAAACCACCTTCAATTAATTCCGATTTACTCTCCTCCTTGCTCAAGAACTTTCCATAACTATATTTATCAATAGAATAAGAGGTACTGGGATGAAGGTTTAAAATACTACCATCTAAAAATCTAAGTTGAACGACAGCTCTAGATGCTGTTTGGATCAGATCTTTGACAAAAACGGGAGATTCAACATCTAAATCCCTTGATTTATCATCAGGTCTAACGGCTATGACATCTCCTCTAATTTTTGTGACAAAAGCGATGGGATCGAGTCCGTAAAAGACATTACATACAACTAAAAATGCGATTAAAAATTTCATATTGCTCCTTTGAGAATCTCTGATTAATTCATGAGTTCCATCATTTCATAAAATTTGGCTCAAATACAATTTTTCGATCTCACCTACCTTCAGAGGTTTACTTCGATCGACATAAATTGATTTTAGCTAAAATTTTGAGGAGCATGTAGATAACTGTCTCCCCCTTTTTCTAATCCATAACAGAGCAATTATTTATCTGCAAAGATTAAAATAGAGCAATTAAATTGATTGTGGACCTTCTCTTTTAGCCCAATAATCAGGTCCATAGTTATAAGAAATCTGCTCACCTATCTTTACGTCTCGATTGGTATAAACAATCACTTTCATCAAGTGATCGTGAAAGACAAGCATGGGGTCCGAGTTGCCAGATATTGAATGGTTAATAAACCGGGTATGATTCCCCTGGTCTTTGGCATCGATTGTATAAGCTGTATCGATACTCTCCCCTATTAGGTACTCAAAGGTATAAGAGTTTTTCTGATCAGCCCATTTTTTACGCCTTCGAAGCTTTCCTGTATATTCGCCGATATAAGTATTTTTCTTAAGATTGGCATCAGCGAAAACCCCAAAGCCCATATCGTCATCAATCCATCTGATAGACAAATTTGGAAGAATTTGGTTTGAGATTTCATCATCATAAAATGATCCCAGCCACCTTTGTTCTTTAACAATCAGCTCTTTTTTGAGCGCTTTTTTACAGGCCTTCAAGGTCCACTTTAAAATTCTTTTCTTATCAAACTTAAGTGTGGGGAGAAATTCAATCCCTAAGTGATCAGAGCAAAGTCTCTTTCCTTCCTTGAAAATGGGGATAGGAAAATCTTTCAGAGATTCTACTTCAAGATACTTTTCTAAGGTCTCATCTAATTGCATTGGATCGGCCTTTTAAATAATTGTAACCAATAGCGCCTACCATAATCGATAGTGAGAGGTTCGCCTTTTCGAATGAGCCTTTTGGCGATAAAGATAACATGGATCAGCCCATCTTTGAAAAGAGCCGACTTCATCTCAACATTTGGTATGCTATTGTGATTAATGAAACGTGTAAAATTACCAGCTTCTTTTGCATCGATCACATAGCGTCTTAGCGTATCGAATCCCACAGGATATTCCACGCAATATTGATTTTTAAAAATCATCCCAAAACTTCTTTTTCGGACCACTCCGGTATATTCTCCAATGAATCTATGTGTACCAATCTCCTCTGCTGCGTAGACGGCGTATCCAAT
>JAJFML010000146.1 GCA_021772195.1 Chlamydiota bacterium
ATTATACCTGATTTTGTGATTTTTTATAAAGGAAACATCAGGAAGTAAAGAAATTTATACCTACTAATTGTTTTTTGAACATCAGACCCAAAATAATTTTGCAACTAACCTATGAATCTGCATATAATTTTTCTATGAGCATTGAGCTAACTTTCAGACCAATTCAATCAAAACAGTCCTATAGCCCAGAATTATCTGACTTGGATTGTTATCAACAGATAGCAGCCCTTATAGATCTTTGTAAAAAAGATTATTTAGCCTGGAATAGGACTGAGCTTACTCGTTATCAAATCTCATCATTTGAATGTTACTTAAAGTTTGATGAGACACCCTCGATCTTGATAAAAAAAGGACTTCCTCCGCTAGTACGATTCACGAGCGAGAGAGCGACTATAAGATTAATGAAAAAACTTCAGATCAGATTTCCGAAGATCTTCCAAATGCCCAGCCCTAAAAGAAATTTTAAAAAACTATCTTGTTCTCTAACTGCAAGCAATTAGAGAACTCAAATTCTTCACTTACTAAGAGTTTTTTGAAGGGCTTCGATTAACTCTTCACGAGAGAGAAATTTGATCTGGGTAGAGTCATCCTTCCCAAGAGTGTCCTCTATCAAGCCTTTTTTTCGTTCGATGAGTGTATGGATGTGCTCTTCAATCGTATTTTTGGTGACAAGTTTGAAGACTTGGACTCCCCTATTCTGCCCAATACGGTGTACGCGGTCAGTTGCCTGGTCCTCTTTGGCAGAATTCCACCACCTGTCGTAGTGAATCACAATGGAAGCAGAAGAGAGGTCGATACCGACTCCCGCAGCTAAAAGCGACGCTACAAAGACTTCGCACTTGGGATCCTCTTTAAACTTCTTGAGCTGCTCTTTGCGATTGCGCGTCGAACCTTTAATGCCTGCAAAACCGATCTTATTCTTCTTGAGATAGTTTTCAATGATGCTGAGCATGCCCAGATATTGCGAGAAGACAACGATCTTTTGATTTGAGTCTCTAGCCTCAGCAATAAGTTCGGTGAAAAGGTTCCACTTACCCGATTCATGCTTTTGATAACTTCTTGTATCGTCTAAGACCAGGCTCGGATGGTCACAGATCTGTTTCAGTTTGTTTAGAAGCGAGAAGATATGCGTATAGGGAACTGCCTTCTTCTCCTCTTTTAAATCTTTGAGGATACCACTTGCATTTTGCTGCGCTGTTTCGCGGTAGAGCTTTTTTTGCTCTAGCGAAAGGTCACAATAGGAGATCTCTTCCATCTTTTCAGGAAGATCGAGCAAGACCTCTGCCTTTTTCCTTCGAAGAATGAAGGGTTTTACAAGTTTAGAGAGGAGCTCCCTTTTCTCAGGATCCCGGTGTTTTTCAATGGGAGTTACAAACTCATTTCGAAAGTCTTTATCTCCTGGAAGGTAGTTGGGAAGAGCGAGATCGAAGATCGCTTTGAGCTCACGCAGTCTGTTTTCAATTGGCGTACCTGTAAGGCCGAGCTTCATATTCGCTTTGATGTTTGTGAGAGATGCGTGGGTTTGAGATGCGTGGTTTTTTGCAATTTGAATCTCATCGAATACCGCCACCTCAAAGTGGAGAGATTTAAGATTCTCTTTGCCCGTTCTAAGAATGCCGTAGGAAGTGAGGAGAAGATCGTAGTTTTTTTCAAAACCCGTGAGAGTTCTCTCTGTCCCATAAAAACTGAGGACTCTGAGCGAGGGTAAAAATCTCTCTAAAAGATCCTGCCAGTGATAGATAACAGAGGTGGGGCAGACAACGAGGTATTTGTATGATCCCGACCTGTCCTCTTTTGTAACCGCTGCTAGAAGAGCCATTGCCTGGTGCGTTTTGCCAAGACCCATCTCATCGCAAAGAAGGCCAGCTAAACCATGGCAATAGAGAAACCAAAGCCATTGAAGACCGAGCTCTTGATAGGGCCTAAGAGTTGATTTCAAGTTGCTAACATCGAGCAGGCGAAGCGCTTCTAGAGAGTTTAACTCGCGCATGAGCTTCGCTGTCTCACGCGCCTCAGGAGTGTTTTCTGCAGGCTCTTTGATATCCTCAATAATACAGATACGTATCCACTCAATCGTTGTCAGCTTAAGCTTTTTGTGTGTGCGATGAAGCCTTCTCTTTGGAATTTGGTGCATCCAATTAAAGCGATCCACCTTTAAAAAAATGAGCCCTGCATCGGAATAGAGGTGCTCCTTTTTCAAATGGATCCCTTCCCAAACTTTTTCTACATCTACTTTTCCTATTTCTGATTCGTAGTAGATATCTGCTAGCCAATAATCTTTTCGCTTCTTTCTTTCTTTCGTAAGTTTTCGAATTTTGAGCTCTAAATGGATAGGCTTTTTAAGTCTTGAGTCGATATGGGATGTGAAAGGTTTTAGACGCTCAATTTCATAGTTTAAAAAGAAGGACTCTTTCGAAATGGGAATAAGACTCTCTTTTCGATACTCCTCAGGTAGCCTAAAAGCAGCAGAGAGCTCGAAAAAGCCTTTGCCCTCAACGTAGGCATAGTCGCCAAAAAATTGCACATCTTCCTCTGTTAAGCCAGCCGCATACTTAGTCTCCTTGGTAATAGAGATCCTTTCCTCATCACTAAGAGAAATGGATAAGCCTATCTTTTCAACAGGACAGCCTGCACTAAAAAATCCCTCTACAATCATGAGCTCATCATGAAAGCGTGTAATAAAATCCGAGATTTCCGCTTT
>JAJFML010000147.1 GCA_021772195.1 Chlamydiota bacterium
GAAGAGCTACAATCTCGAGAAATAGAAGCGCTTATAGAGCAGGAAGACCAAAACCCCTTCATCATGCACATTATGACCTTCTTTAAAAACAACCAAGGTATGCTTGAAGATCTAGCGAATAACGAAGCTTTATACAGAAGAATCTTCCCAAACAGTATGGTAGACGATCACTCCTTGGCTCAATTTAAAGCAAGTTTCTCTCAATTATACACAGATATTCAAGGTCTAAACGATGATTCTTCTGAGGCACAAAAAACGGAAGTATATACCAGATTTAAAAACGCTCTACCTGATGGAAGTGAACTTAACTCAAGAGCTATGCTGCACCGGTTAAGGTATACCGCTGACAGATATAATAGGGTCCTAGAAGAAGACGTTAGAAGCCACGAAGCCCCTCCATCATCTCCTCTCTTAGCAGGCGAACCTCCAGCAAGTCAAATGGTAAGAGGTCCAAGAAGAGGACTTCCAGCAGGGCCTCATAGACCTGTCGTTAGTTCATCTGCCATTGAGCAAAGATTTCTTTTAAATGCACTCCGTAGAGAGGAAGGATTGAAAGGACTTGCTGCACTTGCAAGTGTTGGAAACGATGAACTCCTTCAAGAACTCTTTCCAGATAAAAATATTGAAGCTCTTCGAACAGATTTTCAGCATTTCTATAATGCTTTAATGAATGGAGCCCTACTTCAAAGATTAGCCCCCCTATTTATAGGTAGTTTTAAACAATTGATCGATTTTAATCGTGAAGAACATGATTTAGCACGTATCTTAGGAAATGCTCTTAGACGTGGTAATGACCAAGCTAGAATTCCTCTTGCAGGAATGGCCTTTTTATATAAACACAGTGAAATGATTGCAGATCTTGAAAAAGATGGAAATGAAGAATTGCTCCAGGGAATCGGTTTTGAGAATCATCTTGACGAAATCAGAAATACCTTTAAAGAATTATATCTAGTATTAAACAGTCCTGCTAATCAGATCCAGCAGATAGTCGCCTTCAAAAAGTTTGCACAAGCTCAATTAAGATTAACTAACCATGAAGGTGAATCTCTAAGGGAATTCACCAACTATTTAGCTAGAATTCCAAGTTCTTATGCCGAATACAAAGCAACAAAAGATGCTGAATGGTTGGCAAGTCAAAATAGAGCTGTAAGAGGAGCTGTCCGCGCTGGAAGAGCAGCCAACAGCTTTCTTCAAGGCTTTGTAAATTGGGCTGTCGGAGATGATGAGGAATAATACATCTACATCTTCGAATAAGAACCACTATAAGTATTGACAAGGCTTCATTTTTTGGTTACCTTTCTTTTGATTTTCATAAGAGAGGTAATTCATGGATTCAGCTACTCCCGCAAATTATGAAGTAGAGCAAGATGCCTCCTACGTTATTCGCAATCAAGACTTCTATTTTCACGATACAGATAAACCCTTATCTCATGAACTTGTGGGCGGCAAAGCCTATAATCTACAAAAGATTGGCAGAATTAATCGCACACCGATCTGGTTTGTCATGCCTGCTAGCTACTTCGATTATTTTATGCAGAAAAACGATTTAAATCCGCTCGTTGATAGACTAGAGGATCTCTCTCAAAACTTTGCGGAAAATGAAGATAGAATCAGCTCCATTTCAGCTCAAATTCGGGAAAAAATTCTATCTGCCCCAATCGACGATGTACTTCTTAAGCATCTGAAAAATTCCTTTGAGAATCTTAAAGGTAGATCAAGCATTAATGCCTCTTTTGCAGTGAGATCTTCCGGCGTCACAGAAGACTCTCATCACGCCTCTTACGCTGGGCTCTATAGCTCCGTTTTAAACTGTCAGAATTTTGAGGATGTGAAAAATGCTCTTCATAAAGTGTGGGCATCTTCCTTCTCACCGCGTGCAGTAAGAGAGCGCGGGGTGACAAGCGTCTCTCAAAAAAACTGCAGCATGGGTGTGATTGTTCAAGAGCTTGTACAAGCAAGCGTATCGGGCATTGCATCTAGCCTCGTGCTTAGCAACAACTACCCCGGCATTGAGATTGCTGCTAATTACGGTCTCGGAGAGAGCGTGGTTGCAGGAGAAGTTTCGCCCGATTCTTGGGTCATTCACCCCACAAAAGGCTACGTATTAGAGCAAACTATAGGCAAAAAAGAGTTCTGCATAACGCCATCGAAAGAAGGCAAAGTTGAAAAGCAGATCGTAAGCGAGGAAAAAAAGGCGCAGTTTACCCTTAACAAAAATGAGCTAAAAGAGATTGCAGAGCTTGTAAAGCTCGTAAAAGAGCTCTATCAATGCGATGTCGATGTTGAATTTTCCCTAACAGAGAACCGCGAGATAAAAATACTTCAGGTAAGACCCTTGGTAGACTCAACTGTCGAGATGATTCATTTTATCGATGAGAATGAAGCTATGGATCAATCTCTCATTGCAAAAGGCCTCTACTCGGTACCAGGCATTGCCAGCGGAAAGCTTGTCTATGTTGATTCAATCGATGAGCTAGCATCGGGAAAAATCCGTCTTGAACAGGGCGATATTTTAGCTACAAACGCGGCTACAAAGAGCTGGTTTGACTATTTAGGTCCTGCATCCGGTCTGATTACAAAAGAGGGAGCCCCCTCCTCTCACCCCATTTTGCTCTCAAGAGAAAAAGGTATTCCCTGCATCATCGGTGCAAGAGCAGACTTTTCAGCTCTGAACGGGAAAAGAGTTACAATGGATGGCTACAATAAAGCAATCTACGAGGGGTCCATGAAAACACGCCTTGGCTCAGTAGAAGAGATGAAAAAACAGTTTCATACCATCGCTATGACAGATCAACCTATCTCCCCCATCGCCAAGGAGATAAAGACTCCGCTTTCAATGCTTGTAAGTGAGATCGATGCAAAGAGAGAGCAAAGAGTCTACGCACTCATTGGGAAGAAAGGTAAGGGAGCTGATCTCTTTCAAGGATATTCCTTAAATGATGCAAGGCGCTATCTAGCGGTGCAAGCCTCTCTGTTAAGAAAGCTTAAAGAGTGTTCAAAAAAGGCGATTACCAATGAGAACTTTAAGAGCCTCATCTCTCTTTATTCCGACTTTAGAAGCTATCTCTTTTTAGGTGAGGCAATACATGCTCACTCTCAGAAAAAAGCCAGCCTAATTGGAATGCAAAATGAGATTCCATCTTACTACTTCTCCGAGCGCGTAAAAGAGCTTCAAAATACCAAGCAGGATGAAAGGTCCTATCTAACAGGACTACCCGATCTAAAAGAGTGGCTACTACTCTCCATCCATTTTCAAGAGATGAGAGCGTCATCTGAAAAGTTTGATCTGCAAATTCAAAAAGAGATGCATGCAAACCTTGCTCAGCTTGGAAAGAACTTTGCTGAAAAAGGCAAACTCTCAAAAATGGAAGAGATTTTCGAGCTATCAACGGACAAAATCAGCGCTCTTTTGAATGATGAAAGCGAGTCATTATAAAAACTTTATTTTTAAACGATAACACATACCATGTTATCGTTTAATTTTTATGTTATCGTCTTTCAAAAGACTACCTTAGTGGTTTTTTAAGGCTATCGAAAGGTTTCTAATTTTTTTCTTTAGCGGAAAAAAAAGAGCAGCTACAATCTCTTCACATGAATAGCATTACCACAAAAAATCTTACGAAAAGCTTTAAGACGATTTCAAAAGAAAGGTCTTCTCTTCGAAGATACTTTTTTCCTAAATATCAAGAGTTTACAGCCGTCTCGAATTTGAACTTGCAGGTAAAAAAGGGCGAACGTGTAGCTCTAGTGGGTCCCAATGGTGCGGGAAAATCAACTACAATCAAGATGTTGACTGGTATCTTGACTCCCACCAGCGGACAGGTAGAGATTTTAGGGAAAGATCCCAAGAAAGAGAGAAAAGCTCTTACAAAAGAGATGAGCGTTCTCTTTGGACACTGCTCAAAACTTTGGTTCCATCTCCCTCCTATGGACTCATTTCTACTCTTAGGTTCGAT
>JAJFML010000148.1 GCA_021772195.1 Chlamydiota bacterium
CTGATGGAGAGAGGGTGGGGACAGCTTATCTAGACTCAGAGGTTTTAGCTTTTGATAGCACCTCATTTGCCTTTGCTCTTCAGGCTGGCTTAGGATTTCACACGATTTGGGACAATTGGGACCTCAACTTCATCTATACGAGATTTCACAGGAAGGAAAATAAGGGGGTTTTGGCTAAAAAGACGCTATTGCCACTTATTTGGTTTCAGAAGGAGAACTTGGGGATCCAAGATGAAGCCTCTAAGGTGAGCTCCAGATGGACGATTAAGTGCGATTTTGTGGATGGTCAGTTGGAAAAGCCCTATTATATTTCGGAAAAATTCATCCTAACGCCATTTATGGGGTTTCGCGGGGGAATATTAGATCAGAGCTTTGATGTGACTGCAAACATAATAGATCAGGAAAATGGGGAGAGAAAAAGTAAGAACCATTCAGATAGCTGGTATCTTGGACCAAGATTTGGAATGAGATCCAAGTGGCTTCTTTCTTGTGGTTTTTCTCTTATTGCAGATGCAGGCTCTGCTCTTGTCTATACGCGCTATAAGACTTCTCATTGTGAAGATGCAGTTGACTCTGAGATGGTTGGATCGATAACCTTTTTAGAGAGAAAAGAGAGCGTATCTGCTGTGAGAAGTCATTTTGATTTGAACGCGGGTTTTTCCTGGGAGCATCTTTTTGAAGAGGATGTCTACGCAACTTTTGAGCTCTACTATCTCTTTCAGTCATTCGGCGCACAAAATAAAATGAGATCACTAACCGCTCTTAATTCCGAGGGTAACGATCTCTATTTCCATGGTCCTGTCCTATCAATGACGTTTGATTTTTAATCAAATCTGGCTTTTAAACCTTGAACGCCAAAAACTAAAAGTGGCAAGAGAGTAATACAGAAAAAAAACATGGAAAGTTTTGCCTTCCAACCTGAGCTTTTACCAGCTTTTGAAGCCAAATCGTGAATATTCATCTTGTTTTCGTGCTTGTTGTAATAGGAGAAGAAAAAATTCAGCCTGATCCATTTATATGTTCTAAAAAACCAGGATTTGTTTTTCTCTTTAATTTTTCCCCAAGCGTTTTCTTTAGTTTCCTTATTAAGTGCCAGCCTTTTAGCCTCTTTAACATCTTCATCAATTAGAGGTTTTGCTTCTTCTCGAAGAGCGACAGGAGGGGTCTTTTGAGGAGGAGGTGTAGCCAGTTTTTTAGGTAGATTGTTTACAATTTCTCTAAGATCAATAGCTGCATCAGACCCTGTTTTTCCTCGAAGCCATTTATAAGAAGAAGCGCCCGCAAGACCAATAGCTGCGATCTTCCAACCGCCTAAAACACCGGCTGCAATAATTCCTGTGCTTGCCAAGCTATTTAGAAAGATTTTTCCACATTTATTCTGTCTTTCATTATTTGGATTGTTAAATGTTTTCTTGAATGAATCTCTTATTTCATTAATAAAAGACATTGCTGACACCTCTTGTTAGTTTAAAATTACTGTTAATATTATATTATATTTTTTAGTAAAAGTAAACGTTTGTTTAATTAACTAATTGTCAGGATATTAAGAATTGATAAAAATAATGAGATGAAGTATCTTTGCAAAGATTATGGATATTTCAATTGAATCAGTTTTTTGGGTTTCAGCAGTCGGAGGTTCCCTCTTCTTTCTTCTCAGAACCTTTATGATGTTTTTTGGACCAATGGTTGATCTCTCTCAAGACGGTTTTGATCAAGATTTTAAGATTTTTTCCATCTATACTTTGGGGAGCTTTTTTATGATGTTTGGCTGGTTTGGGCTAGCTGCGCTGAATCAATTTGGCTTTTCAAATGCTTTGGCACTTTTCTCTGCGAGCATTGTGGGTCTTTTTATGATTATGGTGACGCGCTTTATTTTTGGGAGTGCTAAAAAGCTTATCTCCGCTGGTGGTAAGTATATTTTAGAAGAGGCGGTTGGTATGACTGCAACGGTCCATCAACAAATTTCTTTTGAAAAGACGGGAAAAGTTCAGATCGTTCTGGGCGGTATGATTCGAGAAGTTCCAGCGATGAGTGTGAAGGGGGATATTGCTTCCTTTACAAAGGTTAAAATTTTAAGAGCCGATGGGGATTTACTCATCGTTGAAAAACTAAGGTAAGGTTATGGCATATCTATCAACAAGCGTATTATTTTTTATTTTATTCATCTTCGTTACAACCTACTTTATTTCGAAGCTTTATCGAAGATGTCCTTCGAATAAGGTCCTCGTTGTATTTGGTAGAGTGGGAAAAGATCGTTCAGTACAGTGTTACCATGGCGGCGGCACTATTGTTTGGCCCTTGATTCAGGGCAGCGCCTATATGGATTTAACACCTAGAACGATTCACATTCCTTTAAAGGGTGCACTCTCTCAACAAAATATTCGTATCAATGTGCCCAGTACTTTTACTGTCGCAATTGGAACGCGTCCTGAAATTATGAATAATAGTGCGATTCGATTGCTTGGTCTTGCGATTAAAGATATCGAATTGATGGCATCAGAAATTATTATAGGTCAATTAAGACTGACAGTTGCATCGCTTAAAATTGAAGAGATCAATCAGGACCGTGAGCGTTTTCTAGAAGAGATTCGCAACAATATCGAGTCTGAGCTGCACAAAATTGGCCTTACTCTTATCAACGTGAACATCACAGATATTACAGATGAGTCAGGATATATTGAGAGCATCGGTAAAAAGGCAGCTGCCACTGCCGTAAACCAAGCTAAAATCGACGTTGCTGAAGAAGAAAAACGCGGTGAAATTGGTAAATCTCATGCAGATATGCAAAGAAGAATTCAAGTTTCTACCTATCAAGCAGAGGCAATTGGGGGTGAAAATCTAGCTAAAGCAGAGGTTGCAAAGACCAATGCAGAGCTAGCTGAGAAAGAGGCTGATGCAGATAGAAAGAGCCGTATCGCTCAAGAGAATGCCGAAATGGAGGTTCAAAAAGCGAGAGCAGAAGCTGAGAGCTCCAGACTCTACGCATCGGAAGTTGTGCCGAGGGAGATTGAAAAGCAAAAGATCGCTCTTAACGCTGAAGCTGAGTCACAAAGGAGAATTGTTGAGGCAAAAGGTGAGGCGGAAGCGATCCTAAAGGTCCGCGTTGCAGAAGCGGAAGGTGTCTACAAATTCTTAGAGGCAAAGGCAAAAGGTTTTGAAGAGCTTGTCAAATCATGCAACAACGATCCAAGTCAAACAGCTACTCTTCTTCTCATCGAGAAGATGGAAGAGATCGCCAAACTTCAAGTTGAGGCAATCAGCAATCTTAAGATCGACAAGATCACCGTTTGGGATTCCGGATCAGGTGAAAAAGGAAAAGGTTCTACCACATCCGACTTCATCAGCAATTTGGTGAAATCTGTGCCTGCAATGCACGATGTCGCTGGAATGGCAGGTATTGAGCTTCCACAGTACTTGGGTAAAGTCGCCAAAGGTCCTGCTGAATCCAAGCCAGTAAGCTCCTAGCAAGCGCTAATGCCGCATTGTTCAAATGTGGTGATCACGTCTGCAAAAGCAATCAAAAATAGATAGAGAAACGCGCCCTTTTCAAAAAGATTTAAAGGGCGCGTTTTTTGCATGTCTTCTTTTTTATGGATCAGAAATAAGATAACGAGACCGATAAGAGTCGATGTAAATACAAATAGGGACCAAGTATAGAGAGAAAAGCCCAGTACCTGCTGACCCATGGGGGAAAAGGAGGGGCAGAGGTGAAGAAACAGATGTCTTGCGGCAATAAATGTTCCCAATATACATGAAGCTATTGTGAGAGCATAGTGTTTTAAGTCAAAATGAAAGCGTAGATTGAGCATAAATCCTATGGCAGCAGAGATCATGGATAAGCGCTGAAGCATACAGAGAGGACAGGGATTTTCTTTTGTTACAAATTGGTAGATGTAGGCGCCTGTAATAATGAGGGAAAAGAGGTAGATAGCAAGCGTATTTAGGACTCTGCAAATATTAAATCTCATAGATGAACATCCAGTACAGCAGTTGCATGATGATAGAACATCAGAGCGCATAAGATAAGTGTGATAAAGGCAAGAATTAGGGAAGGGAGATAGTGCTTTCTATAGATAAGAAAGATAAGAGAAGAGTAGAGAAAAAAAAGTAATGCCATCATATAATCTCTATTCTCTTTAAGAACTACGGATTTGTCAATAATGAAACGTCTATTTTTTTTACTATTATTTCTTCCAATAGCTCTTATGGCTCTTGAAAAAGCTGAGTTTTATGTCACTTGGGCAGGAAACGTTAAAGGGAGGGATGACTTTGAAAAAGTAACTAGCTCCTCCAAGCTCTATAAAGGGATTGATGAAGCTTTTCAGAAGAGAGGGATGGAAGTCGAGTACTTTGATAAAGATCTCTATCTGCAAGATTTTAAAAAGCCAAAAGGTAAGTGGCAGAAATTTTTAAAATGGGTCTCATTTAAAGAGACGCCGCCAGAACCGATTGAAGATGTGGGGCTCTATCTTTTCTGGGGGCTAGATAAAAAAACAAAAGAGATCGATTTTTCACTTCTT
>JAJFML010000149.1 GCA_021772195.1 Chlamydiota bacterium
TACAAAACTTTCTACCTGCAGGCTTTAAAGGCCTAGTTGCTCTTTTCAGAAATTGGATCTTTACAGCCTTTTATGTGATGAGTGAATTGTGGAGTGCGATGATTTTAACCGTACTTTTTTGGGGCTTTGCAAATGAAGTCACAGGAGTCAAAGAGGCTAAAAGATTCTATGCCCTTTTTGGAATGGGCGCAAATGTTTCAGGTATCTTTGCAGGTCAGGCTGCAATGTATCTTTCTAGCAGTATTTTTAGGCCCATGATTCCCTACGGTAATAGCGCATGGGATCAATCTGTACTCTTTTTAAATTGTACAATTTTACTCTCAGGGCTAGGTATTATTCTACTCTTCAGATGGCTAAATAAAAATGCGATTCAATCAGATGAAGTCTCTGCAAATGGTGTTAAAAAAGAGAAGATTAAAACGTCATTAAGAAATAACTTTTCCTATCTCGTAAAATCAAAATATCTACTCTGTATTGCCGCTATTGTCATGGCTTATAACCTTGGCATTAACCTCGTTGAGGTTGTATGGAAAAATCAAGTCAAAGCTCTCTATCCAAATCCTAGTGACTTCAACAACTATATGGGTCAGATCATGACTTATATGGGTTTTATTGCGACATTTACATCTTTCTTCATTACAGGAGCTTTTATTAGACGATTCTCTTGGGCTACCGGGGCACTTGTTCCTCCTGCAATCATGCTCATAACTGGCGCTCTTTTTTTCTCTGTCATTCTCTTTCCTAGCGCAGCTGCCCCCATAGGCATGCTCCTTGGAAGCACTCCCCTCATGTTAAGTGTCCTGTTTGGCACGATGCAAAATTGCATGAGCAGAGCTGCAAAGTACACCCTTTTTGATGCAACTAAAGAGATGTCGTTCATTCCCCTTAGTAATGAGTGTAAATTACGTGGCAAAGCAGCTATTGATGGCGTTGGCTCAAGACTCGGAAAATCTGGTGGCTCGTTAATTCATCAAGTCTTACTCATTGCATTTACATCTATCTCAGCCTCCACTCCGATTATTGCAGGAATATTTCTCCTTGTAATTGGAATCTGGGCAATTTCTGTTTTTGCGCTCGGAAAACAATTTAATAGCCTCACAGCTCAACGCGAAGTTATCGACATTCCCGAGGAGGAGCAAACTGCACCTATTTTTGAAAAAGAACCCGCTGCTGTAAAAAGTTAGAGCGACCCTTTTCATCAATATATATCCACGTATTGCACTAATATTTGCTGAACTTTTATCTTCGTTTTTGTCTTTTAAAACTTTTTTCCTCAAATTCTAATTAAGCAGTGAAATTGCATATCTCCTCTCAAATCCGGTTCGAGCATGTATAAACTTTTAATATTGCACTCTCTAAGCTCTTTCTTGTGTTGATAATTGGTGTGATTTGGTATAAAAGTAAGATAAATCCCCAAAATAAAGAGGAATCAGACGAATCCTAGCTTTATGCTGACATTATCAAACTTCTTATCTTTTATCCGCGCACCGCTTGCACTGCTCTTTCTTTCTGAGAACGTGAGCGTTAGGCTGAGTGCGATTTTTCTAGCAATGCTTACTGATAGCATCGATGGTTATATTGCTAGAAGATTAGGATCAGTCTCCCGTTTTGGGGCTGTTTTGGATCCTGTTATGGACAAATTTTTTGTCTACTTCACTCTATCCATCCTTTTCTTAGAAAATCACATTCATCTCTGGGAAGCCATTGCAATGATTTCAAGAGATTTCTTTCTCCTAGCCTACGCATTCTACTTAAAATTTACTGGGAAATGGGCAAATTATGAATTCCGAGCAATCAGATGGGGAAAAGCAACTACTGCAATGCAATTTTTTGTCTTAATTGGCATATCTGCAGGATACCTCTTTCCTTGGCAGGGATTTAGTACCTTTATCTTGTTTGGCGCTCTTGCATTTATCGAGCTATTTCAAACAAACTATAAAACAACTTAAACGGATAAATTCATGGAACCCGCTAAAGAATCAATTTTTTCAAGCACCATTAGAGCATTTTGCAAAGCATTTGCAGTCATAATTGGCATCTCTATCGCCTTTATTCCTGTAGCACTCATTTTTGGAATGTTAGGCAATGAGGCCAATAGCTCTGAAAAAACAACAGCACAGTTTCTCCCCGACTTAAACGGCAACAGTCAAATGCTCTCATCATCCACACCCGCTGTTTTGCAAATCAACATTCACGG
This sequence comes from Chlamydiota bacterium, assembly GCA_021772195.1. Taxonomy (GTDB): domain Bacteria; phylum Chlamydiota; class Chlamydiia; order Chlamydiales; family SM23-39; genus JAJFML01. Next base: position 2,198 of record JAJFML010000149.1, read on the forward strand.
AATTATAGGCAAGGATGATGGCCTCGGTGTTACCGCAGACGACATCCGCTGGCAGCTCATTGAATCACGTCAAGGTGTCTTGAAAAACAACCGCGTCAAAGCAGTACTTCTACACATAAAAACACCCGGAGGCTCTGCTACTGATTCCGATACCATCTACCACCTAATTTCAGACTACAAGAAGAAATATAAAGTACCTGTCTACGCCTTTATTGACGGCATATGCGCATCAGGAGGGATGTACTCTGCGGCTCCCTCAGACAAGATCTACTCCATGCCTGTTAGCATCATAGGCTCGATTGGAGTCGTTGTAGGTCCCTTCTTTAATTTTCAGGAAGTAATGACAAAGATAGGCATCAAATCTCTAACCATTACGGAAGGCAAAGATAAAGATATGCTCAACCCATTTCGCGAATGGAAACCAGGTGAAGACGCTTCACTTAAAGCAGTTGGCTCTTTTCTCTACAAAACTTTTGTTGATGACTTCACAAGCGCAAGACCCCAAGTTGATAAAACTAAACTGATGACAGAATATGGCGCTCAAATATTTGATCCCATAAAAGCAGAACAAATTGGCTATATTGACGTAGCAGATGCAACTTACGAAAAAACTCTGCATGATCTTCTTCTAGCTGCAAATATTGATCCAAAAAAACCCTACCAAGTAATCGAACTCAAGCTAAAGAAAAAGTGGCTTCAAGAACTTTTCAGATCAGAATCTCCTCTATTTACAGGAAAGATCAAGCATGAAGTTCAGCTTGGAGGCCAAGGAATCAATGAAACGTTTTCTTATATCTACGAGCCTGGGAATACCAATCCTATTCTCCTAAAATAACGTATGGATGAAATCTATATTCTAGATGCGGTCAACTATATTTTCCGCTCCTATTACGCCATC
>JAJFML010000150.1 GCA_021772195.1 Chlamydiota bacterium
ATAAATGCCCAAAGGATATTGCCGATGTCCTGTGAGTTAAGTTCTTCTCTCAAATGAAGAATGGCCCTCATTAAGGCGATAAAAAGTGGGGCGTTTTGAATCCCTTGTCTGCTAAATGCACAAGCTACATTAGAGATTCCTTGAGGAATAAAGCTTTCAATTATTTGAACAGCTTTCTCGGCCAATACTGCAAATAGGGGCTCATTTCTAACTTCTATTGTAGTAAAAGCCCAAAGAGTATTTGAAATATCCTGATCGTTAAAATCTGCTACCTTCTCAATTGCGGCTTTAGCTATTGCTTCAAAAAGGACCTCGTCTATATGGTTTAGCTGGGCAAAACCCCATACAAGAGTTGATAGGTTTTGAGTATTAAAACTCTCTATTATATGAACGGCTCTAATTGCTAAAGCACTAAAGAGGCGGGCTTTTTGGATACCAAGTTTTGCAAAAGCCCAAGCCATATTTGAGATGTTTTGAGCGTTAAAATCGCCTATCTGATGATAAGTAGCTATTTCTAAAGTATTTAAAAGTCGAGGGTTTTTAATTTCAAGGCTTACAAAGGCCCAAGCTATATTAGAAATTCCCTGAGCCTTAAAGCCTTTTATCTTTCGAATGGTAGCTTTGGCTATTGCTTGGAAGAGCCCATCATTTTTAATGCCCATGCAGGCAAACGCCCAAGCAGTATTAGAAAGATTCTGATCGTTAAAACTCCTTATTTTTGTGATGGAAATTTTAGCTAATGTATTGAATAGTTCATCATCTCGTATGCCAAGTTTTGCAAAGGCCCAAAGGGTGTTTGCAATGTCTTGAGCATTAAGATTTTTTAACTGCGAAATAAGAGCTTTTTTTAAAGTGCTGAATAGTTCGTTATCTCTAATGTCAAGGCTCGCAAATGCCCAGAATATGTTGGCAATCTCCTGGGGGTAAAAATCATCTATTATGTGATATGCAGCAAGAGTTAAAGCGTGAAATAATTCATCATCCTTAATACCGAGTTTAGCATAAGCCCAAAGAGTATTTGCAATATGTTGAGAGGAAAAATCTTTGATATTGAGAATTGCAGTATCCCTAAAGGCAGAGAAAAGTTTATGTATTTTCTCTCCTAAAATCTCATCACCTTTTATGTTAATTTTACCAAAGGCTAAAGCTATATTTGCGACTTCGACAGCATTAAAATGATCAGTTTTTTCTAGGGCAACGTCTGCTAACTTGTTAAAAAGAGAGCTATCCTTAATACGGAGTTTAGCAAAAGCAAGCGCAGTAGTAGCAATTGCTTTAGCATCGAAGTGACCCATATATTTCTGAGTCAGTTGAATTTGTAATTGAACGAGATTTTGATCTCTCAGCCGAAATTTTCCCATCACCCAACTCACTTTTGCAATTGTTGAGGGAGCAATATGATCTTGATCGTTTGTTATTTCTTTGAAAATATGCTTTAAATTTTTGTATCTTTCTTTTGGTGTATTTGCCCTATAAATCAAGTCGATAAAACTTAAGATTTCTCCGTCTGTAGCAGAAAGCTTTTCTGAGGCCTGTCTTCTAACAATTGATTGATAAGGAGAGGAGTATGCTCCTGCGGCTGAAGCTGCCATTGTTGGGGCCTTGTTTTTTTTAAAAAAATATTAGCATATCAGATATTATCTTAACAGGTTATTTATCTTATATTTATGATTTGCATGCAAATTAATTGTATTATTTGTTATAGTGTTTATCTTAGTCTTTGGGGGAAATAACTTATGGCATCAGCTGTTAGTAAAATAATTGCTACTTTCTTTTTATCTGATTCGTCAAAAAATTATGCTATAACACTTAAATATCCCAAAGACGATTCTAGTTATTTTAAGCTGTCTTGGCTTACAAACGTCATGTTTGACCTTCAGAAAGAAAAAATCTCTCTTTGCAGTTCTTATTCGGGGATAGACAACTATCCTATGCCAGCTAAGTGTGTTAAAATATTAAAACAGGTAGATTTTTCAAAACTCTCCGGGAGAGAAAAGTCAGACTTATGGGATCTTTTTCCTAGATTTGTCTATCCTCTGATGAACGATATGCCTGATTAAATCATCTTTAGTGTGAAAAAAAATTTTACAAAATTTACGTAGTGTGTATTTTCATCATAATGTTGCCACATTGGCGCATACTTTTTCCTTTCCAATTATGTGAGAATAGATGCAAGAAAAACCTGCGATCGTCTGGTTTAGATCCGACCTGAGACTAAGAGATAATCCTGCCATAATAAATGCTGTAAAAAGCAAAAAGCCCCTTATATTTCTCTATATTTATTCAAATAGTTCAGATGCTTCTTTTCAAGAAGGAGGAAAAGAAAAAGAGTGGATTTTTCACTCTTTGACTTCATTGGAGAAAGACTTAAGAGGGAAAAAAGCAAGGTTGGTTTTTCGAATGGGTGACGCGGCTAGCGCGCTTTCTGATCTAATTGATGAAACGTGTGCAGATCAGATCTTTGCAAATGCAGAATATGATCCTTTTTTAGTGAAACGTGATCGAAAGATTAAGATGGCGCTAGCTGCTAGAAGAGTTCAAGTTAGTTTTTTTCATGGTAATCTTCTGATTAATCCTTTTGAAATGATGCATATTTCAGAAAAACCTATAAAAGAACTCTCTAAATTCATTGCAATCTTGGATCAATATTTTCGTCCTGAAAAACCGTTAGATGCTCCTAGGATCTTTTTGCTCTATTCTAAAAAGCCGTTTTCAGTGGGTATACAAAAAATTGAAATTAGTTTCGACTTTGCAAAATATTGGATGGCAGGAGAGTCTGCTGCCCAAAATAAATTGAAAAGTGAAGATGGGATTATCTCTCCTCATTTAAACACAGGAGAGGTTAGTCCGAGAGATCTTTGGCACAGAAGTGATAGGCAAGAGGAGTTAAAGATCCGAGAGTTCGCTTATCATCTTTTAATCTTTTTTCCCGAGTCGCCTTATCGTCCTATTCAAAATGAGTTTTTGCGTTTTCCTTGGATCCATAATTTGCACTTTATTGCGTCATGGCAAAAGGGTAAGACAGGATATCCCATTATCGATGCAGCAATGAGAGAGCTTTTGTCAAGTGGCTACATAAGTGATGATCATCGCCAAATTACAGCAACATTTTTTGTCAAAAATCTACTTTTGCCATGGCAAGAGGGGGCAAGCTGGTTTATGGATCATTTGGTTGATGCGGACCTTGCCTGCAATACCTATCATTGGCAACAGGTTGTGGGGTCTATGGATAGTCTTACTGAGCTAATTGATCCAGCTTTGATGAGTAAAAGGAGTGATCCCTATGGAAACTATATAAGAAAATTTGTACCTGAATTATCAAACTTCCCGTTAGAATACATCCATATGCCCTGGAATGCGCCTAAGGAGTTATTAGACTCTTGCTCCTATCCAGCAAGGATTGTTGATTTAGAGGATTCTAAATATCGAGCGCTTAGGGCCTTTAATCAATTGAAGGATGAAAAATGATTCGTATTATTTTTTTGCTTTTTGCATTTTCTCTATCGGCTGCGCCCGTTAAGCATGACCCAAAGCAGCTTCTAAAAACGGGAGTTCAATATCATCAAGAGGGAAATTTAGAAAAGGCAAAAGGATACTATCAAAACTTTTTGAGCATGGAAAAGGATAATTTTGATGCACTTCATCTCCTTGGAATTTTGCATGGTCAGCAAGAGAATTATGACCTTGCAATTGGCTATTTAAAAAAGGCTCTTACAGTAAAACCCTATGACGCAAACGCTCTCTATAACTTAGGTACCTCTTTCCTTCACATGAAGAGATATTCAGAGTCCCTACCTCCTTTTCAGCGCATTTTAAAAATGTTTCCCAAAAATGAACCTTCTCAAAAACAGGTTCTTTTTGCTCTTGAAAAAATGGCGGATGGCAAAAAGAATAAGGATGCACGGCTTATTCTAGGTATGGGTACAGGAAGATCTGGATCAACATCCTTGACTGTACTCTTTAAAAATCAGGAAAATACTTTTTCTGCACATAAGACTCCGCCGCAACTTCCATGGGATATTGACGAAGAGAGATTGGATTTTCATAAAAAACGTATCAATCTACTGATGCATCAGCACTCTTTCGTGGCGGATACTTCGCATTGGTGGCTTCCCTATTTTGAAGAGCTAGTAAAAGAGTATCCCGATCTAAAAGCGATTGTTTTGAAAAGAGAAAAATCAACAGTCATCAAATCCTTTCTCAAGATCAAAGGAAATGGCCTCAAAGGCTCGATTAACCACTGGATTAATCATGATGGCACCTACTATGCAAAGAATATGTGGGATGAGTGCTATCCCAAATACGATGTTAAAAATACACGAGATGCCCTTGAAAAATATTGGGATGAGTATTACAAGACAGCAGAAAGGCTAGCCAAGCGCTATCCTGAAAATATTCAAATCTTCTCTAT
>JAJFML010000016.1 GCA_021772195.1 Chlamydiota bacterium
AAGAGAAAGGGGCCTATCTTTCTCTTAATCAAGTTAACGCTCTCTCTTAAAAATCCTGTTCTTTCTCCTACAAGATTAGGATTTGCAAAATGCATCTGAGACCAGATTTCATCTAATCTATTTTCTACGGGGGTTGCATTCAAATTGATTCTACATTTCGCCTTAATCAGATATGCTGCTTTTGCCGTTCTAGAGGATGCATTCTTGATTTTTGAGGATTCATCTAAGATCGCTACCTCAAAAGACCCTAATTTTTCACTTTCTCGAAGCAATATCCCATATGATGTAAGAAGAATCCCATTTTCTGGCACCTCACCCCTAAGAGCTCCAGCATAGGTAGTAAGTAAAAAGCCCGGCAAAAATTTCTCTATCTCTCTTCTCCAATTGGCAAGCAGAAAAACTGGCGCAACAATTAATATCCTATGCTCTTTCAGGTGAGATAGAAAAGCTAATACCTGAATGGTTTTTCCGAGCCCCATTTCATCAGCCAAAATCCCTCCCCATCTATTCTGATAGAGAAACCAGAGCCAAGAGAGCCCCTTTTCTTGATAAGGAAAGAGTTTTCCCTCAAATAAAGGCGATGGGACCATCTCTTGAAAAGGCTCCCTCTCTATAAAACCATCTAAAAGAGCAAATTCTTCCCTTTTAATCTTTGATTTTCCTAAAAGCGCTTTCAATTTTCCATCTAAAAGGCCTGTGGAGCCTTCCATTTGAAGAAGCATATTTCCCTTTACAAGCACCTTCTCCTCTCCGAACTCAGCGAAGAGTTGATACTCATCCTCTTGCAATATCACCTCTGTATTAGTCTGAAGCAAGATAGGCATCTCTCTTCTATCTAAAACCTTCCATCCCAGCTCAATGAGAAGTCGAAGAGCATCCATACCCTCTTCCATCGAAATAGTATAGCTATCGCCTAGTCTCTTATACCCAAGCTCTAATAAATCCCTCTCAAATCCCCTTTCTTCTTCCTTATTTCGTCTCTCTAAGTGTGAGAGGTCAGAAATAAGAAATTTCGAGGAAGAATATTCCGCCCAAAGATCTAAATTTAGCCCCATCTCATCCTTCAGGACAACAAGAGGCCTCACCTTAGGCTGAGTGCACTCAACTACTTCCTCTCCCTCCACCTCTTCATCAAAGTGGCGAATAAAAGCCTCTCCCTTAGATAGTGCAAATAAGTGCTTTGAAGAAACTTCTGTATCTAGCGAGCCCGCCAGCCCATCGCCCAAAAAAATCAGGGGTTTTGCCTGCACAAGCACACATTTCTCAAAAGGAATAAGATCTCCTTCTTTAATAAATGCGGAGCATGAGGCTCCCTTCAAAGTTCTCTCAATAACTTCAAAAAGAACTTTTGCACCTTTTGGATCAAAATGAACCCGCTTTTTTTGAAACTCTAGTCTTTTGGTCCTAGATGCTAGTAAAAGAATTTCTTCTATTTCTTTTGGAGGAATTTCTATCAGATTAAAGGTGAGAGTATCGAGAGATCCACTTTTTTCCCTTCGTTGAATCGAGACGAGCTTTTCTAGAAGCTCCTTATCTTGGCTTTTCTTAAAGTCGCTAAAGTAGATGTTTTTTTTGATCCCACAATCAAGCTTAAAAAAAAGCTTTCTCTCCTCTACTTGGATCCGGTAAACTAGTTCTTTCATGATAACTCCCAGAAATTATGCACTCGAAACTTAAAGTAATCAATTCATTTGAAGAGAAAAAATCTGAGTGGGAAGAGCGCGAAAAAAGTCTGCCCCCTCTCAAAGGTTTAAAACAGCTCCCCAAGATACCAGGCATCACGCTGGACACAGCCCGTTTTTTACGTCTCAAAAGCCTTTATTATCTCATTCGAGAAGATGAAAAGAGGCTTCTTCCCAGATTTATCTTTAAAAAGCCTCTGAAATATGGCTTTTCTCTCCTCAAATCCTATCTAAAAAAAGCGCCCTATGTGCGAGAGGGCGATTTCTTCTATATTGGCCTAAAAAATAAAGCTCAATTTGAAAAAGAGATCCAAGATCCAAACACCCTATTTTTCCTCGGCTTTTCCTACTGCCATAAACCTTTTGAATGCCCATCTGGAAGATTTACAGATCAGTGTATCCGCGACCCTAAAAATCCCATTTGCGGCAAATGCTTTATCGGCAAATGCGCAAATCTCTCCGAAAACACCCAACTTCTATTCATTCCTACCGTTCATTATATTGGTGAGAAGATGCTGCTGGCTGTAAAAGAGAATCCTACAAAGAAAATTTCCTTCCTGATCACCGCCTGTGAAATGACCCTGAAAATGTTTGCAGATTGGGGAAATATGATTGGTATCAAAGGAGCAGGCGTGCGCCTCGATGGCAGAATCTGTAATACTATGAGAGCTTTTGAGCTCTCCGAGAGAGGCGTTAAACCGGGTCTCACCGTCGTTTTAGATGAAACCCAAAAACAGATGCTAGATCTTCTCTCTAAGCGCTCTGATATTTCCTAAAGGGCTTGGGTTTTTCAGAATCATCGAAAGGTCTTACTCTTCCACTTTCACATTCCGTGCAGCAAAGCCCCTTTTGCTCTTTTGCGCACTCTGGGCATGACAAAAAGAGCTCATTACAATCCATATTCGCACAGTTATAATAGGTGTCCGATGACGCTTCGCAAAATTTGCACTTTGAAATCGTCTCGATATTATCCTCTGAAATGGGAGCAACTAACCTATCATCAAAAACAAAGAGCTTTCCATTCCAATGCTTAGAGCCTCTCTTATTACCATAATTGATAACGCCCCCATCTAGTTGATAGATATTTTTAAACCCTTGCTTTTTCAGATAAGAGGAGTAGTACTCACACCTAATCCCGCCTGTACAATACATCATCAGTTTATCCTTTTCAGGATCCATCTGCTTCTTTAGCTCATCTGCATAAGCTGGAAACTCTCTAAAAGTCTTAAGGTCAGGCTTGATCGCTCCTTCAAAGTGGCCGACATCCGATTCATAATTATTACGAACGTCGAGTACTTTTGTCTCTTCACCCTTATTTGAAAGCATCTCATCCCATTTTTCAGGAGATAGATGCTCACCTACATTTGTAAAATCGACCTTTTCATCAAAAGCACAAAGCTGCTCGCGGTATTTCACCGTCATTTTACAAAAGGCCTGATCATGAGTCTCTTGAAGTTTCACTAGAACATTTTGATAGTAAGAATCTTCTTTTAACCAAGTATCAAAAGCCTTGGTCTCCTCAAAAGGAGCGCTCAGCTGTGCATTAATTCCCTCTTCGGAAATGTAGATTCTTCCTTTATAGTCTTTATTTTCAAAAAATTTTTTAAATTTTTTGATCTCATCATGCGGGTTTTTGATGGGAGAAAAATAATAAAAAGCGATTGCATAATAGGTCATAAAAGCCTCCTAAAAAATAGTAGTCTACCCCATTTAAAAATCCTTTTCAACGGTAAATAAAAAACTAAATCCTATTAGCTATTTAACCTCTGTTAATGATATTTTTTTTCAAAATAAAATTACACAAAGAGAATCCCTAATGGCAAATCCTATACCCCTTCCAACCATAGGGTCACTATCATCTGAGCTAGATACTCTTGAATCCTTTGATTTTGCAAAAGACAGCTATTTTGAAAGGCTCGAAAGGATTAGGAGTCAGATTGGGGAAGTAGAAAAAAATCTGCAGGAATATAGCGCTATGAACCAAGCTCTCTTTCATCAACTTCAAAAAAGATTAACTACGTTAGATAACCTCAAAGGTGTTGAAGGCTTAGTATCAGATGAAGGCGTAGAATCTGCAAGAGGACCACAAGTGCCTTTGCCCCAAGGAGAGCTGGAAGAGAAAGGTGACGGCACTTTTCCAGACTATTCGCAGTTGGAAGGAGATGCAGCCCTTGCCAGAAGACTTTCAATAAGTAAAGAAGGGAAGAAAGATAATGCAACTGATGGTGATGAAGCTTTAGCCAGAAAACTACAGACTGAAGAAGAGGCAAAGATGAGAAGAATAACTGCGAATAAAGATCAATGCACTATAATTTAACCCCTCTCCCGTAAAGAAAAATTTAAAGTTCGTTTTTTTGAAAGCCCAGAGATACAATCTTTTTCTACCTTCTTTAAAAATATCTTTTATATCTTTTTTTGAAATCAGCCCGATCCATTGGTGAATTCTCGGGTAATAAGGGTTTACCCTTGTTCATAATTGAAATGTTAGCTATGATCTATGACTAAAATTAAGGATTATTTCAGGAGAACCCATGGCTAGGTATACAGGACCTAAAAACCGTATCGCAAGAAAATTTGGCGTCAACATCTTTGGCAGACTACGCAACCCCCTACTACACAAACCAAATCCTCCAGGGATGCACGGAGCAAAACGTAAGAAGAAATCTGACTACGGCCTCCAGCTCGAAGAGAAGCAAAAACTGCGCGCTGTCTACGGCATGCTGACTCAAAAATATTTGATTCGCACCTATAAAGACGCTGGCAGAAGACCAGGAAACACATCTCACCTCTTCCTAGAAAGACTTGAATGCAGACTCGATAATATCGTTTATCGCCTCCGTTTTGGCTCAACGATCTTCGCAGCTCAGCAGCTCGTATCGCATGGACACATCTTAGTAGATGGCAAGAAAGTCGATCGTAGATCTTTTATCGTAAAGCCTGGAATGATCATCTCAGTTAGAGAAAAGTCTCAGAAGATGAAAGCGGTTCAAATGTCTGTAGAAAATACTTCTCAGGACCTTCCTGAGTACCTAACTCTTACCGACAAATTTGCAGGAACAATGGAAGCTGCACCTGAGTATGATCAAATCATACTTCCACTTCCAATCAACATTCCCCTCGTTTGCGAATTCTTAGCACACACTGCTTAAAAATAACCTGCAAACAAACCACTCAAAAGGCTAACCATTAAATTGGTTAGCCTTTTCTTTTATTCAATACATTTCGCTTTTTACATTTGTAAACAAACTTTCCTATCTTGCAAACGAATGAAGTGCATAAATTATGCAAGCTCCACCCCGCTCATAAAATATTTTCTATGCGTAAAAAAATAATCTACTACTTTACAAAAAGCTGTAACTAAAACGTTTTCAAGGAGAATTCAAATGAAACACAATTTAACCCCTGAAGATAAGAAAAAGTGGGCCGAAATCATCGCTAAATGCTGGACAGATGAAGCCTTTAAAACTCGTTTCAAA
>JAJFML010000151.1 GCA_021772195.1 Chlamydiota bacterium
TGTTCAGACCATTTTGGATCTTGAAAGAGTTTTTGAAGAAAATCTAGATACTGTCTTTTTTCCTTATCATCGTGAATGAGAACTTCTTCTATGCCATTGTCAATTGCATATATAATGGGGTGATTTTCTTTGATGCAGACCATGATGTTTCCAAGGTTAGCCTCATTGTGAAAAGAGTATCCTCTGGCGCCTACTTCAAAGCGAATGAACCTATCCAGGTTGCCTGCCAGAAGATCTAAAAGAGCAAGACGACCTAACCTTTGGAAGAATTTTTGTTGACCTTTTGCATCAAGAGTGTGGAAATTTGAGAGAGTAAAATCAATGAAATTCTCGCCTGGAATCTTCTGTTGGAAGATGATCTCTTTTCCCTCCACATCTTTTGCGGAAAAGTGCTTCTTAATAGCTAGAAGGTGTGTTTTTACTCTTTGAGTATGTTCTCTGCTTACTTGGGTCACCTGGCCGTCGCATGAGATGTGCAGACTTTTATCAAAAAGGACGCCTGATGTGACAGGTACTGAGAAACCTGTTGAAAAATCACCTCTTTTGGCGGGCATTGTTCCAGGTCTAGTAAATCCATTTGAAAAGGCAGCATATATGCTATTGGACGCAATCTCGGTAGGAGCAGTCCATTTTACGATATAGGAGCGGATTCCATCCTTTCTCGGATATTCTACGATAAATGTTGGACCATTCATTCCTCTTTTTGTAGGAAATAGGGGCGAGATGTAACGAATCGATCTAAAATCGCTGAGTAAGTTCCTAATCCTTTCTTTCAGTGTTGGGAGAGTTCTTGGATTTTCGATGGATTCCCAAACAGCTTGATCTAATTTAGGATTTGCCTTGGTTAAAAGGGTTTTGAACTGTTCAAATAGGGCTTTAATTTTCTTAGGAGTGGCTTTTTTTAACCGAGCTGTTTCTAGCTTTAGTGCAACCGACTTGCAGGTTTCAATCTCGCTTTCGATGGGCCTTGTCTCCTCTACAGATGAGGGAGAGGTGTCGTCGCCGCCCTTTGCCTCTTCAGGGAGTAAAGAAGCCTTTATAGCGCCGCCTTGTGGTTGTGAGCGTTGATCCAAGAGAACTAGGCGCGAAAGGTCACAGATAGCCTCATCTAGCAGATCAATCTCGGAGAAGACTCGGAGGCCTAGGACGCCAGGAGGGCGATATTGGACTGCAGCAGCTGCCATTGTTTTTAGGGGGTTATAAAATAATAATTACATATATTTTAACACAAAAAGCTTTAATTATAAATGTAAATAAATACTTGAATAAGTTGCTTATGTTTATTTATTTACAACTCTTGAAAAGAGATCAAGTCTAGATGTGACTGCTTCAAGTAATTCGGGAGAAATCCCAGAAATATCTCTTTTTAAACTCATCGCCTTTTCCCACTCTCCCAGGAGGCGAGCTGTCATCAAATACCTCATCTGATCCATGCCTTTCTGTATGGCGGCTTTGCCAATCTGCCTGAAGGAGTTAAGAAAAGCTTGCCTCTTCCTTGCATGAGCTCTTGATTCACTTGAGTCTTGGGCTTTTTCAAGAGCTAGATCCAGACCGTTTTCAATGGATGAGACCATTAATTCTGCTAGGAATTCTGTAACCTGCTCTTTTCGAAAGAGTTTTTGTAAAAACTGAAGGTAATTTTTTTTGTTTTTTTTGATGCCAATAAGAGCCTTTTCGATGCCATTATCGATCGCATAGATAACAAGAGCGCCCTTTTTGGTGCAAATCATGACATTGCCAAGGTTAGCTGTATTATGAAAAGCATATTTCCCTTTGGCTAAAGAATTAAATCGAATAAATCTATCCGTATTTCCTAAAAGCAGATCTAGAAATGCCAACCTTCCTAGGCGCTGAAAAAATTTAATCTGAGCATCTTTTGAGAGGTTCGAGTAATTCGAAAGGATAAAATCAATAAAATTTTCACCTGGGATCTTTTGCTGGAAGATGATCTCTTTATTTTTGACCTCTTTAGTAGAAAACATCTTTTTAATGGCTAATAGGTGGGTTTTTACTCTTTGAGTCTGATCTCTAGGTACTTCGGCAACTTGTCCATCACATGAAATATGGAGGTTTTTATCAAAAATAACTCCTGATGTGACGGGAACGAAGAAACCTGTTGAAAAGTCACCTCTTTGCGCGGGCATAGTTCCAGGTCTAGTAAAGCCATTTGAAAAGGCTGCATATAAGCTATTGCATGCGATTTCATATATACTTGTCCATTTTGCGATGTAGGAGCGGATTCCGTCTCTGGGATATTCTACAATAAATGTCGGGCCATTCATTCCTCTTTTGGTAGGGACTAGAGGGCAGAGGAAGCGAATCGATCTAAAGTCATTGAGTAAGTTCTCAATTCTTTCTTTTAACTCTGGGAGCGTCGTTGGCTCTTTTATGGAGTCCCAAAAATCACTGTCTAATCTAGGATTTGCACGTTTTAAGAGCGTTTTGAACTGTTCAAATTGCTCTTTAATTTTTTCTGGCGTAGTTAAACAAGCTGTTTCTAACTCTGATATAAACGACTTGCAGGTTTCAATTTCTTTTTCGATCCATTTGGGCTTTTCTACAAGTGAAGAAGAACAGTCGCCAGACACTTTTCCCTCTTCTGGAAGATTTAAGGCCTTTGAGTCGCCGTTTTCTAGAGCTGAGCTCTGATGGAGAAATGCAAGGCGAGCGAGATCTGAGACAGCCTCATCTAGTTGATCAATTTCTGCGAAGACCCTGAGTCTCGTGACGTCAGGAGTGCGATATGGGATTGCTGCAGCAGCTGCCATAATTCCTTAGTAGTAATAAGTTATTAGTTACAATTATTATAAATGAAAAGTTAAAATTAATAAATTTAAATAAATATTTGAATTTTATATGTTTAAGTGGTTTTTTAAAGGATTTGAGAGAAAAGTATTATAGGGAATATTTGAATAGAGGTTTTCATAATTTCGTATGGAGATACTGATTAAAACTAAATTTTTGGAAAATATGAAATGCATGACATATTCACTGTTTCCATATAGACTGTTTGTTATGAAAAAGGTCAAATTAGCGATAGTCGGCAGGCCAAATGTAGGTAAGTCCTCTATCTTCAATCATATATGTAAAAAGCGCATCGCAATCGCCCACGAAGAAGAGGGTGTAACCCGCGACCGTATCTATGGAGAGGCTGAGTTTTTTGGCACAGATCTCACCATGATAGACACAGGCGGGATTGATACAAGGTCTGATATGCCCTTCAAAGAAGAGGTGAAAAATCAGGCACTTCTTGCTATTGAAGAGGCGGACGGCATCATTATGGTTGTGGACGTTAGAATTGGCCTTACAACGCTTGATGAAGAGGTCTCGGCGCTTCTTCTTAAGTCAAATAAGCCCCTCGTTTTAGCGGTCAACAAGGTAGATGGCTACCGAGATGAGGCTCTTTTGCATGAATTTGCTAAGTTTGGCATTGAAAAGGTGATGCCGGTATCAGCGATTCAAGGCTCGGGATTTGCAGAACTCTTAGAGGGTGTTTTAGAGAATATCTCTCTGTCTGAGGAAGAAGTAGTAGAAGACAAGGCGATCAGAGTTGCCATTGTCGGAAGAGCCAATGTGGGAAAATC
>JAJFML010000152.1 GCA_021772195.1 Chlamydiota bacterium
CTCTCTCAAGGGATGTACATTGAAGGCCGCTTTGTAAAACCTGCAAAAGTAAAAAAAATACGAAAAAATACGCTTTCAATCACCGTCAAAGAGGGGAAGAAGCACGAGGTTCGCCTGCTTGCTGAAAAAGCATCCCTAAAAGTACTTTCGTTAAAGCGTATTCGCATTGGAAATATTCTTTTAGGGGCTCTCAAGACGGGATCCTACCGCACGCTTAGTGAAAATGAAAAAAAATTGCTCGTTGGAAATTAGTCTTATTTCGTAAGATTTCAATCAAAAAAGAGTCTTATGCTTACAATCGCCAGCCTTTTCGCAAAATCTCCCTTCGCACCCCTTCAAACCCACATGGAAAAAGTTGCCGGTTGCATCAGCTCCCTTTCAAAACTTTTTGAGGCGATTGAAAAGAAAGATTTTGAATCGATCGAGTCTCTCAGTAAACACATTTCCAAATTAGAGCATGAAGCGGATCTCACTAAAAATGATATTCGCAACCATCTACCGAAGAGCGTCTTCCTTCCTATCGATAGATCGAGCCTATTAGAAATTCTCTCTCTGCAAGACTGTTTGGCAGACAAAGCGGAAGACATCGCCATTTTACTCACGCTCCACTCTCTCGACCATTTTGATGAATTTCATGAAACTTTTATTCTCTTTTGCAAAAAGAATATCGAAGCTTTTTGGATGATCCGTGACGTCATTCAAGAGATTGAAGAGCTCCTTCAATCCTCATTTGGAGGAATGGAAGCAGAAAAAGTAAAGCAGATGGTTGAAGATATCGCTCACAAAGAGCACAAAATAGACCTCTTACAATTCGACCTCTTAAAAAAACTCTATGAAGTGGGAGATAAGATGAACCATGTCTGTTTTCATCATTGGATCACTCTTTTTAAAGAGATCGGCTCACTTTCAAATCTTTCGGAAAAATTAGGGAACCGTATCCGCATGCTCTTGGAGTTGAAATAGCCTTGGAAATCACCATTCTCAAGTATCTGACGCTTATCGTGGGATTCTACATGGCGTGGAACATCGGTGCAAATGACGTTGCCAACGCGATGGGAACATCCGTTGGCTCAAGAGCTCTTACCTTAAAACGAGCCGTCATTATTGCAGCATTCCTTGAATTTTCTGGCGCCTTCTTTGTTGGATCACACGTATCAGAGACGATCCAGAGCGGGATCGTAGACCCCCATATTTTCCAAGCCGAACCGATGATTTTTGCACTCGGCATGATAGGCGCTCTTTTCGCAACAGGGCTATGGCTCCAGATCGCCTCTTTCAATGGCCTGCCTGTCTCTACGACACATGCCATTGTAGGCGCTGTCCTTGGATTTGGCGCCGTCGTTGGAGGCCTTCACGCTGTCTATTGGATGGAAATTGTACAGATCGCTCTTAGCTGGGTTATCTCTCCTGTCCTCAGCGGAATCCTATCCTATATCCTTTTTACGATGCTGCAAAAACAAATTTTCTACTCCTTCAATCCCCTTAAAAGAACTAAGCGACTTGCCCCTTACCTCGTCTTTTTCTGCTTTTTAGTGATCACTCTTAGCGTTCTCTTCGATGGACTCAAAAACCTCAACCTCGACCTCAGCTTTCCACTCGCTCTTTTCTACGCCTCTTTAGTCGGTCTCTTCTTCTCAGTAATTAGTCGAATCCTTCTTCGAAAGCTCCCCGTCAAAGCATTTGAGGCTCACGGCTACGAAAGCCCTCATCAAGTGATCGCACTTCGTAAAGCACAAAAACACCTCCTTAGACTAAAACTCTCTTCAAAAGGTGACACTAATGATAAAGCCTCCTCCCTCCTCAGAGAGGTAGAGGCTCTCAAAAGAGAAGTTCAAGGAAAAGTCAATTATGACGATAAAGAATCCCTCTTAGCTCCTGTTGAGAAGATCTTTGTCTATCTCCAGATCATCAGCGCCTCGCTTGTGGCTTTTGCACATGGCGCAAATGATGTAGCCAATGCCATTGGACCTGTGGCTGCTGTCATTAATGTTCTTCATACAAATGTTATTCCAAATAGCTCTGTCGTACCTTACTGGTTGCTTATTCTAGGTGGTATCGGCATTGTAATTGGTCTTGCTACTTGGGGATGGCGTGTGATTGAGACAGTAGGAAAGCGCATCACCGAGCTCACCCCAACGAGGGGCTTTTGCGCAGAATTTGGAGCAGCGCTCACCATTCTTCTCGCAACAAAAATGGGCCTACCAATTTCCACCACGCATGCCCTAGTTGGCGCCGTTCTCGGTGTCGGTTTTGCTAGAGGCTTAAAGGCGCTCAACCTCAAAACTCTTCGCGATATTGCTCTCTCTTGGGTTATCACCATCCCTGTATGCGCCGTCATGAGCATCATTATTTTTTATATCCTAAAAGCTTTCCTAATTGGATAATGCACTATTTTCTCAATCCTAATATGAGAAAAGTGCTTAAGTAGACACTGAACAATTGCTGTATTTTATATTTTTCGCTAAATCACAGCAAAAATCAACCTTTAAGAGTGAACTAAACCTCTGATGGTTAGTGAGATCAAAAAGTTTATCTATGTCTGATTTTTGGGAAAGATGAAATGCATGAATTATTCAGTTTCTCCCCAAGGAGCATAAGCCTGATCTGAATCAAATATAGGCAGTCTTTGGTCTTCCTTACGATTAATCCGAACCCAATTGGGAGGATAGGCATCTTCAATTTTCCGTCTATTATCAAATATACAAGGAACTGGAGCTATCACAATTTTATTTTCACTATTGTTTAAA
>JAJFML010000153.1 GCA_021772195.1 Chlamydiota bacterium
TATCCACCCTCAGGGTCAATGGAAATTTCATCGCCGCCGATGAAAAAAGGAGAAATATAGGTTTTGCCATCAATAACAGTGCCTCTGTTTTCCAGGAAATTAAATTCAAAACTTTTTCCCACGTAGGCCTTATTGCGATATTGCACCATTAAATCGCCTTCGGCTCTCACTAAATGCTTTTGGGAGTTTTGAGTATAGGAGATCTTTCTTGCCTGAATGCGGATCTCGCTATTTTGTAAAATGCCGCCCTCATTAGTTGAGAGGGTTCCATCCTTATAGGTTGGGTTTCTAAGGTCGATGTAAAGGCTCTCTTTTTTTTCTTTTGTGGGCTTCTCATCAAAGCTTTTGGAAAACTCGGATCCTTTTTTAAGCGCAAAAGTTCTTAAATGACCATCAGTAGGTCCGCCGAAACCAGTTGCTAGAAAAAAAATAATCGCCAGAGCTGTCTTACGCATAAATCCATTTTTTTATCTATGCAGTATACACAAATGGATTCAAAAACTCCTAATGACTTATAGGAAGAGATTTCTGCTTTTTAGAAAACTACTCTGTTGCGCGCATGAGAAGACCTGCAAGAGCGTATCTATTATTAGGGCTTCCCTTTTTGATAGCATCTAAGACGATGGAGATGCTCTTTTCATTTTGACAAGATGCAAGCGCTCCAAAAGTGTCGAGCAAGAGTTGTGATCTTTCCACTGCCGAGAGGCTGTATTCACTCAGCTCGGCACGATCTTGTAGAGATAGGTGAGGCCTTAGGTGGATTTCTTCATTTTCATCACACTTTTTTAGCCAATTGATAACGCGTGCTTCATAAGGGCCTTCCTCTTTGAGACGAAAGAGAGAGAGGTTGGCGTAATCTCTGATGAAGGGTGCTCCAATTCTTTCTGCCTGAGTTTTTAGAAGTTGAATCGCATTTTCTGTTCGGAGATTTTCAAGTAAGTTGATCAAAAGAGGTGCAAGGTCATTTTGTCTCCCGGCAAAAATTTGAGCTGCAATCTCTAAGAAGGGCTCTTCTCCCAAGTTCATTGACTCTTTTAGAAAATGCTCTTTTAGGCTGAGTGAGATGCTGAGGTCGACAAGAGGGTCTTTTTCTCGCTGTTTTGATGAGAAGATTACCTTGATGGCATTGTGGGAGTAACCAACAGAGTGTTGAGGTTGAAAGGCAATTCCTCTTGAATCGTCTAGAAAAAACTCTTTTAAAACCGGCAGAGCTCTAGGATCTCTTCTTCGAAGAAGGCTGATCGCAGCGTTCACGCGTACTTGTATGCTTTTTGAGGAAAGGAGCTCAGCTAGGGTGTCTTCTGTGCCAAACATATCGCCTAGTGCCTGGATGGCAAAAACATTGTGAGATAGCGCCATAATCTCGATTTGTTGCTTTACAGATGTATCCCCGAGGGCATAGAGAGCTTTTAATGCTGCAAGCCTTACATGGTCGGTTGAAGAGTCAGAGAGTTTTATTAGTTGAGGTATGCTCGATGTGTCTTTAAGGTAACCTAGTGCCATAGCACACGCTTCAAGCTCTGCAATATTGGCATAAGAGATGCGTTTTCTAAGAAGTGGTAAGAGATCATCACGGTGGAATTGCATGATGCTCAAGATAGATTGGACGCGAACAATGGGATGTCTATCATGGAGAAGCTTTCGAAGAACAGCTATCGCATCGCTTGTTCCCATGAGAGCGAAAAAGGAGGGGAAGAAGGCTTTGAATATAGGGGGAAGACGCCCCATGAGAGATTCGATATGCCCTACTGTATGAGGATGTTTTCTGCTTGCCATATGAAAGCACGCTTCCATTCTTGTTGCTAAATAGGGGGATGACATAGCTACTCTAGAGAGAATCTCATCCGATCTATCATCTTGCAATTTAGAGATAAAAAAGAGCGACACTAACTGTATCTCAGGATCGGGGTGAGAGATTCCCTTTTCTAAAATCTCCATGGAAAAAGAAGATGCTGCAAGGCCAGCTCCATACATCGAGAGTATTTGTGCTGTTTTATCTTTCGAATCCGCACCTTCCTTCATGATCATTAAAGAGAGTTGTCTTAAAACTTCAAAATCCTGCGTGTGGTTTTCTTTACAAACATTTTGGTAAGAGTCGATGGCATCAACGGTTTTTCCAATATGACAAAGATAGAGTGAATGCGAAAAATTCATCCCACCTGCCATAAGATAATATGGTAAGAGAAGAGATAGAATCCATTTATACATAACACTTGCCCCTTTTTTTTTATGGTACAGATTGGAGCCATTTCTCCCAAGCACTTCGCTAAAGTAAAAAAGATATTCTAAGGATTTCTGGTGTAAAATTATTTTTATGCGCTGATTGTCAGTGGGATAGACGGTAAATAAATATTTTAACTTTCCTTAATATAACCTTGATGATTAGTATCATTGGATCGAATTTAAAAATCATTCTTTGCAGGTTTAGGGTTTTGATTTTTCCACTAAATCGGTTAATGGATGAGATTGTTTTTGAACAAGTAAACTAAATTACGTTTTATGGAGGTATTATTATGGGTTTATATAATTGGATGGTTGGATCATCTTCTCCAGCATCTGCCGGTGCTGGTGGCGCTACTGGAACAGTTCACAGTCCAGGTCTATTAGGAAAGTGTTCAGCTTTAGCTAAAGCTACTGCTGGCAAAGTAGTGGATGCTGTGAAAACAGTATTTTCTTACATTAAAGCTGCAGCTGTTTGGTGCGGTCAAAAAGTATCATCTGGCGCAAGCTATAGCAAGACTTGTGTAGTGGGAGCTTATAATGCAGGCTCATCAGGAGTTGCTGCTCTTTATAACAAATGTTGTCCAGCTAGGGCATAATTTGAGAGGGGCTAGGTTGGATTATCTAGCTTAGCCCTCATTTCTTCCTTTCGCAAATACCACACTTATCTTTTTTACAATTTTTGGTATCTGGACTCTTTCCGCAGCCCTTTTTAAGTTTAGGCTTGCCCGTAAGAATAAGACCAATGGATAGTCCAGTAATTGAAAGAACGATTAAAATGAGTGCGATGACAAATGTCTTCAGCATTATTTTTTCCGCGGCTTTTTAACCATTGGCTTTGGAGCCTCTGAATCTACCCAAATAGGAGAGCTCCAGGCAATGTGGCCATCGTTTTGAATGACCCTTAGGTAATAGAAGACAAATGGAGGCGTCTCATCTTTGGTTTTGATTGCGACTTTTGATAATGGCTCCATATCGTCTAGTTCAAATTCGAACTTATCATCTTCAGGTTTGTAGGACTTTAGAACCTTGTTGTTACGGAGGATCTGAACCTCTTTTAGGTTATCTGTACCAATTGCGTAGCCAGTGATGTGGCGATTGAACTCAAATCCAGGTTTGCTTGCAGAGCTGAGTTCAGATCCCATGCGTTCATCTGCGATATAGAGTCCGATGACAATGCGGGCGCCTGTTGTTGCGTAGCAGGCCTTTTTTGAGAGGCTAGATATTATGGAGGAACGTGAATGGTCTTTAGAGAGAACTGCTGTTAGGCCGGGTGAGTATTGTGTTTGGTCTGCGTCATAGAACTTCTCATAGACGCCTCTGTCATCTGATCCGCCTGCAATAAAGCCAAATCTGCAGCCTTTCATTAGAGCTGTTTGAATAGAGCCAGAAGCATCTTCAGTCGCTGAATTTTTGCCTTTTCCTTTAATTGGACGAAGATTTCCCTCTTTGTCTGTGCACTCGGAAGATCCCCAAGAGTTGTAGATTTCTACAACCTTTTCAAAGTCGGAGTTGAAGTCGGAAAAGTCGTAGGGACATTCTTTATTCATCGTAAAAGATGGAATAGAGATCATATCTTTGGTTTGGTGGGTCTTATAGATCTTCTTTAAAGAGTTTGTTCTCGAATCCTTTTTTCGGATGATAGGCTTGGAGTCCTTTGTATAGAGGAACTGACGAACACCTTCTTCTTTCGCCTCTCCCTTCCATTGGAAGCCAAGAAAGCTAGAGAATCTGTCATCTTCATTGAATTCGGTGATCTGATTGTTGATCAGTTTCCAGATATCATTGGAGGTCTCTTCTTCTGCGTCAAATGAGGAGGTTCCAAAAAAGTGTAAAGCTTTTTCGTCACGGAAGTAACGCAGGCATGATTCAATATTTTCGCTTGCATCAAATCTCTCTGACTCGCCGTGGAAAAGTCCCCAGAAGAGGTTGAATTCATTGTCTTGGTAACATTTGATGGGAGGAGATAAGAAAGACTCTTTAGTATGGAGGTTATTGAGTTTGATTTTGTAGATACCGGGCTCATTGAAGTAGAGGTTGGGTAGTGTGATAAAGCCAGTTTCAGGGACGAAGAGTTTCCAGTTTAGGTTTTCTCTAATGTGTTCGTAGCTAAGGTCGATTAGTGTCTCTTCAGGAGCGTTTGCAGTTAGGTTGCCATAGTCATCTTCAAATCTGACGATGACATCAAAACG
>JAJFML010000154.1 GCA_021772195.1 Chlamydiota bacterium
CCAGGCATTATCCATCCCCCTCCAGGATCCAATCTACCTTTTGCAGTAAACGATCCAAACGGAGCTCCGGGCACAAAAAGATGTGCTAAAAGCAGCCACCCCACAAAAGGCATTGAGGGATTCAAAATGAATGGATTATGGCAAAAGAGGGAGGTCAAGATGTACCAAAGAAGAAATGCTGCAATTCGATCCCATTTTCCAATAGCAAATAAAACGGTAGAGATTATTGCAATTATATTTAGCGAAATGACCATAAACAAAGAATTACTAAATAGAAATGGACTTGGGAAAATCCCATAAAAGGGGCTCAAAGAAGGATCTCCCACCATTCCCTCGCTAGAAAACATTTCTGCACTGTAGGGAAGTAGTGCTAGAAAATGAACCAAAAGATAGGTTCCAAAGAGATATCTAAAAAGACTATATTGCCCGCCAGTCCATCCATTTTTCATTTTAAAAAGACCTCTTTTTCAAGGTTTAAGTGTTTTACATCATCGCGTCTGAGAGGAGATAGGGAAATCAAAACCTTCTCATCAATCTCTTTCGGATCAATCCCTATCTCTTTTAAGAGCGGAGCTGCACCCTGCAATCCATAAGAAAGAACGGATTCATACAGAGGACGCGTCAATGGATTTGCTTCCAAAACAGGGCCATAAGAGAGTATTGCTCCATAGACATTTCGACGATTGTAGGGACCTTTGATTTTAGAGGCTCTCTCAGGAGTAAGTAAAAGCGAGCGCTGTTCACCTGTCTGGTCTTTCCATTTAAGTATAAATTGAGAGGAAAAAGTCTCTAAAGAATCTGCCGTACAAAAAACTTTTGGAGCGGGAGATGCGCCGAAAGCCGCTGCCAGTCCCTTCAACTTCGGACTTCTAATCACATGAGCAAACATTTGCAAAAGGCCAACGGTTAACAAAAAAACCGCCGCCCATCTTGTTCCCATCTTTCTCTGTTTCTTTCGAGAGACATCGACTCCCACCATCATCTCATTTAAGCGATGCTCCCCTTCTCCTAAACCACATTGACCATCCCAAACTTTTGGATTCTTAAAAGTCCCAAAAAGCATGTCCCACAAAGGCAAATCTGCATAGTTGTAGGAGTGGAGGCCGTCTTGATGGTGAACGCAGTGGCTCTCTGGCCTCTGGAAAATAAAGCCAACCCAGTAAGGAGTATTGACATTCCAATGATAACATAACTCTGCAAATGCCGAAAGAAGCACTGCATAAGCAGCAGCCACAGGCCCCAATCCCAATAGTGGAAAGAGAATAAAGCTGCTAAGCATACTATCGAGAGCTAGCTCAAATGGGTGCTTATAGAAGGCTGTAAGGATCTCCAAACGCTTTGGGCTATGGTGCACCTGATGGATCCATCTCCACAAGAAATTACTCTTGTGTCTTACCCTGTGCCACCAGTAAAAAATAAAGGTAATGACTAAATACCCAATTAACCCGCCTAAAGTAGGACCTAGATGCTCCAATGACCACACACGGTTTTCAAAAAACCATTTATCCCAAGTAAGACCAGCTAGGTAGACCGTGCCAATCTGAGCGCCATTGAGCAAGGCAGCTCTAAACCACCAGCCTCTCACTTTGGGCCATTTACGTCCCATTCGCCTTGTTTCATAAATAAGCATCGCAAGAGCAACGATAAAAACGATAATTGGAATAATCATGATCACACCAAATTAAAAAGCACCTATTTTACATTAGGTGATGATTTAATCCACTTCTCAAGAAATCTCTTCTAACTTATCGATATCTAAATCAGAAATGAGCGATAAATGTTTATTTATTTTTTTTATTGGCCAATCCCACCAAGAAATGTTTTGCAAGCGCTCAATTGTAGAGTCATCAAAACGCATTTTAACGACTTTTGCAGGATTGCCAGCAACGATCGAATAGGCTGGAACATCTTTTACAACCACTGACTTAGCCGCAATAATAGTTCCATTTCCAATAGTTACTCCTCCTTTAATAAAGGAGTCATATCCAAACCAAACATCATTACCCACTACAATGTCACCTTTTACGGGCAAATTAGCAATGTCATAAACAGACTCCCATCCCTTTTGAAATATGGGAAAAGGAAAAGTGCTAAAACCATCCAATTTATGATCACCTGTCATAATGAACTTTGTCTCAGCTGCAATGGCACAAAATTTTCCAATAACAAGTTTTACCTTCGAAAAATCGTAATTGTAGAGAACGTTATATTCTTCAAAGTTTTCTGGACCATTTCTTCGATCATCGAAATAGGTATAGTCACCTACTTCAATGTTTGGAGCTTTTATAAAAGGTTTTAGAAAAATGAGTTTATCATACCCATCAAGCGGATAGACAGACGTTGGATTTGGACTGGTCATATATAAACATCTGTTTTTAAAGTTAAAAAAATAAAGAGAAGTAAGAAGAAGAAATTACACAATATTCATGTTGGTTTTGAGGTGCGGATTACTAGGCATCGAACGCCGCGTGTGCGAGCGCACTCGCCAGTGAAGATAACGACGTAATCCCCCTCAAAATACTCGGGAAGGGACTCGAACCCTCACGGGATTACTCCCAAGGGATTTTAAATCCCTTGTGTCTACCATTCCACCACCCGAGCAAAATATGGATAAGAATTTAAGCGATTTTTACTTTAGAGTAAAGAGGATATGCGTATCTTTTGTTGCATCAAGTGTTCTTGGGGCAATTTTTGCTTTGCAATTTGCAATTCTGCATCGTAAACATTAACGAATTCAAGGGGTGTATTTTCAAGAACCCAATTCCGAATGAGTGCGCCGTATCTATCTAATTCTGAAAGATACTCCCCATTTTCATGAAAGATGTCGCCAAGATCAATCTCTACTACTAGGCCAGGTTCAATATAGCCATAGTTTTTCCACCAAAGCATCTTATCTGTTTTCTTTAAGCCTTTGGCGTGTCTTACACCTATCATCTCAAAGAATGCGGCTACTTGCCCTTGAAAAGCCCTGATATCATTTTTAGAGACAGACTCTTTGATAACATCTCCGAAGAGAGGAACATATCTCTGTAGGTAGAAGGGCAAAGCGTCGAGCTCAAGTAGGAAGGTCCGATCTTTTCTATCGATAAGAGTTAGTTTTTTTTTGGTACTTGTCTTTCCAAAATGTAGATAGAGCATTTGAGACTGCTGTTTTAAATAGTCTCTTGCAAGCTCAAAACTCGTTTGAATTTCACATAAGCTTTTAGATTTGGGGTTTTTCCAACAAGCAGGCATAAGTGAATACCAAAAGGGAGCTTTCATTTTCGCTCTTGGAATTTTTAGAACATACTTGCCATCTTTACTTCTAAAAGCATACATATCATAACCCTTTGCAAAGTAGGTGAAGGGTTGATCTAGATAAGTTAAGATCATCGAAGATGGTTCGTCTGAATAGTTGTGAGAGACAGACGCAATAACCCCCTTAATTGCGGGGCTTTTATAGTGATGGGATAAAAAAAGGGAAGCCACTCCTACAAAAAGTAAGAGAAGGCTTCCAATTAGTTTCTTGAGGAAAATCAAAGGAACTTACTCCCCTTTTTCTTTCTCAGTTTTGACCTCTTCAGGCTCATCTTTAAGTGACTCGGATCTCTCTTTGAGCTCTTCCTCTATCTCTTCTGAGGACTTTTCTGGCTCATCGGGAATAACCTCCTCTTCTTTAGGCTGAGAAGGTGAAATCATCTCTTCTTCGTGAACCATTTTAGCATTAGATTCTTCTACTTCTTTTTCGAGAAGGTTTGCTGCCAAAATTTCTTCATCACTGTGGCGAGCGAGTTTTTCTTTAATAAGTGTTGCGGGTGGTGGGATGAGCTTGGCAAAACTAGGAGATGAAACACTCGTTTCATCCACTTTATCACCTCCTTCTGCATTTGGCACCTCAGCGATTGGTTCAGGCACTTTCCCCGCAGTTTCTCTCGCCTCAGTTGGCGAATTCTTTCTTCGTCTAGTTCGTCTTTTTTTGGACGGTTCTTTAGAATCGGATGATGCCGATTCTTTGTCTTTACCGCCGCCAATTTTAATTGAGCGGTCAGTTCCTACATTTTTTAGTACCATTCTTGTCTCTTTGAGTTCAAGAATCTCATAGTCTGTCACAGGCAAAAGAAAGGATTTTGGCCTTTCTGTTGAACGGTAAAAGATAGATGATCCGAAGGATACAACTTCAACAGCGTCAACAAAATAGTCTTCCCCATCAGATGCTTTTGAGTTTCTTAAAACTAATTTGCATCCTTCTCGTGGAG
>JAJFML010000155.1 GCA_021772195.1 Chlamydiota bacterium
AAGCAAAAACTGAAAAGCAATAATCATACGCTCCAAAAAATATCTATTTTTAAATTTATAACCCTGTTATATTTCGTGCATTATGGATAAAAGATCACTACTATTTTTTCTACTCGTTACATCGAGTTTCTTGTTTGTTAACCACTACTTTTCCTCAAAAGGTATTGAAAAAAACAAGGTAGCCCTTGAACAAGCACAAAACTTGAGGAAAACTCAAGTTTTACAAGTACAAAAAGAGGCAAAAAGCAAAACGGCCTCCCTTACAGATGTCTCTCTTACAGCGCTCTACTCATCTAAAGATGGTGACCTACTCGCCTATGCTGCAAGTGTTGGAGATCAAAAAATCACTCTTGCTTGGGCAGATGAAATTCCAGACCAGCTTTATGACGGAAGTAAATACGCAAAACTTGCCTTCAAAAACCAGTCAAAATCAGAGCCCGTTCTCTATACCTCTTCAAAAAATAAACTCACACTACCTGATCTTCCCGATTACGATGGCGCAGAATTTCAATTCCTATCCTTCAACCAAGAGCCAAAGCTCATTTTTGCAAAGCAATTAGATGGAGAGATCGTTTTTTCAGAAGAGCTAGCATCTAATGCTATCGCTTTTACTCGTTATCAAAATGAGTATCTCCCTGTTGGGGTCTATGACATTCGCGCATCGAAACTAAGGCCATTGAATGAATATATAAACTTTAAAGATCATCTTGAAATTAAAAAGGCAAAACTAGGCTCTAAATCAAGAGGAGAAGAGTTTTACGTTCTAGAAAATGATTATCAAATGCTCGTCTTTTCTACCAAAGGCGGCGCTCTTGCAGAAATCAACCTTCCTTTCGAGACAAAAGAAAACAAAAATAGCGTCGTAAAAGAGATTAATTTTGACCGCGAAATGCAGGAAAAGCACCCACAAGAGGACTATTTTCCTCAAAATAGCTATTACCGTTTAGATAACGAAGACTCTGTTTTTGAAGATGAAGGTCAGTTAGGTGGTTACTACCCCTTAATTCGCAGAAGCTTAGGCGATGAAGAAAGGCCAAGCTACTATTCAATGAGTGTTGTCGGCGATAGTGCAGAAAAGATGATCTACAACGTCTCTCGCTTTGAAAAAAATCTTATCGAATTTACCGCAAGTCAAGCTCATAGGCGCATCACCAAAACTTTCACTCTGCCTGCCGACTCTAAAAATGCACCCTATATCTTTAATCTTAAAGTTACTGTTGAAGGTGACGCGAGAGACCTCTGGCTAAACTCAGGCGTACCCGAAGTTGAACTTATTTCAGGAGCCTCTAACCCCGCTCTTAAATACCGTGTAACTAGAGGAAATAAATCATCCGTTGAAAAGCTATCACTTCCAGAAGACAAGCCCTCTAAAGATACCGTGCTTGTATCTACAGTGGCACCTGACTGGATAGCTAACTCTAACGGATTTTTAGGGATTATCATGGATCCCCTATCAGATGCCCCTGCAGGTCTTAAAGCTAAGATCTTGCCCGGTGCAGAAATTCCTACAAGACTCTCTTTGATAGATGCAAAGTACAACCAATATCCCGTCAAAAAATTTCCTGGATATGAGATGTTTTTGCCTCTCAAATCCAATCAAGAAATGGAATTTCGTATATTTGCAGGACCCTTTGAAGATGATGTCCTAACTATTATCGATGAACACTTTGACAATCCATCTGCCGGCTACAACCCCGATTATAAAGCAGCTCAAAGCTTTCATGGATGGTTCTCTTTCGTATCAGCTCCGTTTTCAAAATTCCTCTTCCTCTTGATGAAACTCTTCCACTCCATTACAGGTTCTTGGGGTTTATCAATTATTCTTCTCACCCTTGCACTTCGTATCATGCTCTACCCTCTCAATGCATGGTCAATCAAATCTACTTCAAGAATGCAGGAAGTTGGGCCTGAAATTAAAAAGATTCAAGAGAAGTATAAGAAAGACAAGCAGCGCCAACAGCTAGAGATGATGAAACTCTACAAAGAGAAAGGCGCTAATCCATTTATGGGCTGCTTCCCTATGCTGATTCAACTTCCATTTCTAATCGGTATGTTTGATCTTCTAAAATCTACTTTTGAACTGCGAGGCGCAATCTTTATTCCTGGTTGGATTACCAACCTAACACAGCCTGATGTCCTCTTCAGCTGGGGATACCCCATCATTTTCTTCGGCACATCCTTTCACCTCCTTCCTATCCTATTAGGAGGCGCGATGTATGCTCAACAAAAATACACCGCACATCTTTCTGGCAACCAGATGACAGGTGAGCTAACAGAACAACAAAAACAGCAAAAAATGATGGGAAATATCCTACCCATCGTAATGACGGTTCTATTCTACCACTTTGCCTCAGGTCTAAATATTTACTGGCTATCCTCAACTCTCTTTGGAATGGTTCAACAAAGGATCATGAAGTCAAAGATGAAGCCAAAAGAGACTAAACCTACAGTTAAGTTGAAAAGAAAAAAATAACACCTTTGAAATAACAGCTCAGCCATGAAAATTTGGGATGATTTTGTTCTCGAACAAGAGAAAACGTTTGGGAAAAAAAATGTAGATGAACGGTTGCGTTCCTTAAAACTTGTCACCTTTGATGCACGAAATCTCTATTTAGAAGCATCAACGACTTTTCAAAAAAACTGGTTCGAAGAACACATACGCCCAAGACTAAAAGATCTAAAGACA
>JAJFML010000156.1 GCA_021772195.1 Chlamydiota bacterium
AAATAAGACAGTTTACAACTCTATTTCTGATGTGATGGGATTTTTTAGTTCAACGGAAAAAGAGCGTTTGGGGCATGTGGTGATGCTAGAGTTCAATGGCTGGAGAATTTTAGGATTTGTCACAAGAGAAGACATGAACAATCTACCAGAGGGCTTGGGTAGAGATGGCGAAGTTGCCGTTTATGTTCCATTTAGCTATCAATTAGGGGGCTATACGTTTATGGTTCCCAGGTCAGAGCTTCAAGAAGTTGCAATCTCAGCCGAAGAAGCAATGCGCTTCACTCTTACTGCAGGGATGTTAAAAGGGACTCATAAAGAGCACCCTAAAGAAAACACTGAATAATTCATGCATTTCACCTTTCCCAAAAATCAGGCAAAAATATATTTTCCGATCTTACTAACCATCAAAGGTTTAATTAGACCTCCAAAATTGATTTTTGCTGTGATTTTGTGAAAAATTTAAAATACAGCAATTGTTCAGCGTCTTCTAAAGGAAGGTCTGATCAACTCATATTTTAAATCTCTTGCTAAACTTCTGCATAAATCATTTTTTCGACCCTTCCTAACCGTCAAAGGTTTAGGTGGGTCTCCAAAAAAATTTCTGCTAAAAGTTTGAGAAAGATCATAAAAATAGCAATTAATCAGACCTTCCTAAAGAAGAAGATCAATAAATCTTTTTCTTCTCAAAATGACCTTATAGTGTTAAAATAATTGATTTTTAACAAAATGGGCTGCTGCCAGATCAAGAGCTTCGAAGAGCTTTTTTAAACTGTGAAAAGTTCAAA
Organism: Chlamydiota bacterium; assembly: GCA_021772195.1. Lineage (GTDB taxonomy): Bacteria > Chlamydiota > Chlamydiia > Chlamydiales > SM23-39 > JAJFML01. The sequence continues at coordinate 786 of JAJFML010000156.1, forward strand.
GTTCGATAGCTTTTGTCTCTTGTACAGTCTTCAAACTGGAGGTCTCAATGAATGTAAAAAATGGCTGGTTCTTCTTAGCAGCGCTCTTTATGATGGGATCCCTTTACGCAGGGAGTAATAAGATGAGTTCAACAATTGTTGTAATGGAAACAACTCAAGGAACGATAGAGATCGCTTTAAAGACCGATATCGCTCCAAAAACATGTGAAAACTTCGTCGGATTGATCAACAAAAAATACTATGATGGTGTTGCTTTTCACCGAATCATTGAAAATTTCATGATCCAGGGTGGCGACCCAACTGGCACTGGCGCTGGTGGAGACTCTATTTGGGGAAAGCCTTTTGGAGATGAGTTTAGTAATGATGCTCTATTTGATAAGCCAGGTATATTAGCGATGGCAAATCGCGGCCCTAATACGAATACAAGTCAGTTTTTCATCACAACAGCTCAGACATCATGGCTTAACCACCGTCACACCATTTTTGGTGAAGTGGTTAAAGGAATGGATGTAGTTAGAAAGCTTGAAGCAGTGAAAACAGGCGCATCTGATAAGCCTGTTCAAGAGCAAAAGATTCTTAAAATCTATGTCAAAAAGTAAGTAGTTTCTCAACTTTTTGCTCAAATCTTTCAAAAGTGCCTTAAGGAAAAACCTTAGGGCATTTTTTTTTGTCTAACTTAAATCTTTAACTAATATAGCTTTGGTTTTCCAATTTCAATTCTTATTAAGAAAATATTTGCTTGATTTTAATTTATTGTATAAATTTCACGTCAATTTTTTTCATCGAAGGAGTTAATAGATATGGTCGCAGCAGTACCAGGACCTGATGAATTTAAAAACCCGGAACAAGCTATCGTATCTGTTCTTAGACCGGATGAGTTTTGCCGAGAGTCTGCTCAGTTTCCTTCTGGAATATTGAGAGCAAATATCTCAGATGGTGCTTCAGAGAGATCAGCTCCTATACTTAGAGTTTTTCTTGAAATCTTCAGAGCTTTTTTTTCTGATCGCGGGTATGAATATAGCGATTCCCTTCCTCTTCGCGTGAATGATCCTACTCTTCTTTTAATGAATTCAACTGTAGCTGTTTTCAAAGATGAAATGAGGGTTGATCAGGGTATCGGGAAGAGAGCTATGACTCAGCTATGTTTTCGATCCAAGCAAAAAACGGATGATTATCTCTATTCTTTTAACATGGCAGGAGTATCAGCTGATATTTCTCATTTAGATGATGCATATGGTGCTATCCTAGACTATTTAGAGATTTGTAAAATTCCCAGAGACGCTATTCATGTAGTTTTGCATCCCGAGGATAAGACTTTAGTTGCAGCTAGCAGAAAGCTTTTCAAGCCCAGCCACATTCATCATGCAACGGAGAATGGAAAATACCACGTCAGGTGGAAGTTTGGTTATCCGGAGCTTTCGGGAAGAGGGCTTACGCTTGCCGCAAAGATGGAAGGTGGCGATGATCTAGATCCTTTTTTACCCTCATTTGTTCCGCTTGGGAATGTGATTTTAGTTGATAACGGCTCAGGGGAAAGGTATGTCGATGTTGGATTTGGTGTCGAATGTATTCTTTCTTATTTCTATAACGGCATCATTTTTGATATTCCTTTTTTTGCAGGGCAGCTAGAAGGACTTCGGGAAATCGAGTGGTTAAAGGGAAAAGAAAAATTTCTGCTTAAAGCTCTTCTTGGATTTATTACGCTTTATTCAGAGGGGATTTTACCTGGAAGCAAGAAGGAAAGCTACGTTGCTGCAAAGGTTCAAAACGATCTTTTTGCCTTTTTGCATCAGCTAGATAAAGACCCTTTAGATATAGATCTACTCTTTAGTAAGCTCGAACAATTCTATTCTAAAGAAGAAATAGCTGTTCTTAGGGAGTGCGCTGAATTCTTA
>JAJFML010000157.1 GCA_021772195.1 Chlamydiota bacterium
TGCAGGTTGTGCAGCCATAGGCTACAAGGTTAAATCCCAATAGATCGAGATATTGTTGCAAATCCGATTTCTCTAAATAATCTGTGACAACGCGCGATCCGGGTGCAAGGGATGCTTTTACAAGCGGGCTAATTTTTAAACCCTTTTCTATGGCTTTTTTAGCCACGATTCCGGCACCTAACATAACACTGGGATTACTTGTATTTGTGCAGCTAGTAATGGCAGCGATGACTATTGATCCGTGTTTGAGCGTGCCGTGAGGGTGATAGCCCACTGAGCCAACAGATCCAGTGAAGGGTCGATTGGTGACCATCTCTACCTCGTCCCACTCCTCTTTGTTATCATTAATCTCTCCTGATCCCCCGCTCTCATGCTCTTGATTTTTTTCATTTTCGTGTTGCAGTATTTTCAAAGAGCGTGAAAAATCGCTCTCATATTTTGCATAGCCTCTTTGATCAACAGGTGCTGTAAAGAGCTTTTTAAATGTACTTTTTACTTCAGGCAATACAATACGATCCTGAGGTCTTTTAGGACCTGCTAAGCAGGGTTCAATCGATGCGAGATCGAGATCGATTGATTTAGTAAATTCGACTTCCCCTTTTCTGGGTATGCCAAAAAGTTTTTGCGCCTCGAGATATTCTTTGATCTCTGTAATGTGTTCTGAAGACCTTCCTGTTAGCTCAAGATACTCTAGCGTCTTCTCATCTACAGGAAAAAAGCCCATAGTAGCGCCATATTCAGGAGACATATTCCCAATCGTTGCACGATCTGCAACAGATAGGCTAGCTGCTCCCTCTCCATAAAACTCTACAAACTTGCCAACGACCTTCTCTTCGCGTAAAAGTTCTGTAACACGCAGCGTTAAATCGGTAGCAGTTACGCCCTCTTTCAAGCTTCCGCTCATATGTACACCAATCACTTCTGGCATTTGAACAGAAACAGGCTGACCTAACATGGCAGCCTCTGCCTCAATTCCGCCTACTCCCCAGCCAACTACGCCAAGGCCATTAATCATTGTCGTATGAGAGTCAGTACCAACAAGCGTATCGGGAAATAACACTCTCTTGCCATCAACCTCTTTTGAGCAGACGACCTTTGCGATATACTCCAGATTTACCTGGTGACAAATGCCAATACCGGGAGGCACAGCTGTAAAGGTCTCAAAAGCGTCTTGCCCCCACTTCAAAAGAGCGTAGCGCTCTTTATTCCTTTCAAATTCAACTTTGAGGTTATGTATAAAAGCATCTTCAGTGCTTGCTTTATCGACTTGCACGGAATGATCTACAACGAGATCAACAGGAACCTCTGGCTCAATCAGTTTAGGATCGAGTCCTTGTTTTTTCGCTGCATCTCGCATCGCTGCAATATCAACTAAAAGAGGAACACCGGTAAAATCTTGCAAAAGGACTCTTGCAACCACAAAAGGTACATCTGAATCGCCAGGCGATTCAGCATTCCACTTTGCAAGCTGTTCGATATTTTCCTCTGTGATTCTTGATCCATCACAGTTACGTATGACAGATTCAAGCATGATACGAATTGATACGGGGAGGTGCGATATCTTTCCAATTTTTTCTTCCAATGCAGGAAGAGAATAGAAAAAAGCACCAGTAGGGAGTTGTTTTAACATACTCTCTATTGTTCAAATATTTTTTTACAAATCAAGTATTTTCAGAAGCAGTGGATACAGACTTTCCAAAAAGTTTAGAAAGTCCCACTGAAAAAGCGCCATTTCCCATCACATTTCCAAATGTGATTACTGGGTCAAAGAGCATATAGAGAGCAGTAATTAAAGAGAGCATAGTACCATTTAGCCCAAGATATTTTTCTAATATAGGAAGCATAATAAGAACTGATCCTCCAGGCACACCTGCAACAGAGAACTTTGCCATCATGAAAAAGAGCGTAAAGATAAAATAACTTGCGTAGCTAGGGTCTGGCAGACCAAAGCTTTTTAAAATAGCAAAAGCAAAGACAGGAATGGCAATGCAGTCTGCAATAAGATGAATATTGACCGTTACCGGCACAATCGACTTTGCAAAATCGGGGTTATCCGCATTTTTTTCTGCTCCCAAAATAGAAAAGGGAAGAGCTGCTGCACTAGACATACTTCCAAAACCTGTAATACCTGCAGGGAGCATGTTCTTGGCAGATCTGAAAGCTGCCGGGAGATTGAAACGGTTAGTTAAAAGATAGAGAAAAGTGATGTAAGAAAATAGTGTGCAGGCGATCAATGAAAAGATAAGAGAGTAGTTAGACAGAATGTAAAACATCTGTTTTTCATGATACATCTTTAGAATAAATCCCATAATAAAGACAGGAACCAAAATCAAAAAGGCTTTCAAAATTATATTTACAAATTTTTCTGCCTTATTTGATATTTTCGCAGCCATGTTAGGGAAAAACCATCCCATAACAAGTCCCAAAATCACACCCGAAAACATTGCCTTGTCATTTGCAATCAGTTTAGGAAGTGCAAAACTCCAAGCTGGAAATAGTTCTCGCGCATTATCGGGCAATTGCATCGACAGATCAAATTTATAAGCAATATTTCCTATAAAATAACTCATCGTAATTGAACAAAAGTTAGAGAGGCAGATCGCACCAATTATCCAAATAATTACTTTAGATGATTTTCTAGCTAAATTTGCCGATGTCTTAAAGATAAGCCCAAAAATGAGAAAAGGTAAGAGAAAGATAACAACCGATTTGATCGATAGACTGAGCGCATAGAAAATACTTTTGGCATCGACGGGTATCCACTCATGGCAGAACCCCATTACAATGACAAAAATCAGTAGAAAAACCGGCATTTTGTTGAACAAGAAAACCTCTTACATTATCCTATTAGACCCTAGTAGGATACACTTTTTTTAATCGAAAGTAAAGTGGTTTTAAAACGCGACCAAGGGCTCCTGCAACCAACTCATAACCAGCGACTTAAAATGACAATCCACCTCAATACAGCTCACAGAGAGACCCCTTATCACAGGCTAGACACTTCCAATATGATGGCCCCAGAGGTCATCGGGGATCTTTTCCAGAGATTAAAAGAAATTCTTAACACTGAGCCGTCAGAAATAAGAGAGCTGCAGATCTCTTCCCATTTAGAAAAATTAGGAGTCGATCAGTCCGACAAATCCGCAAGAGATCTCTTGATACCGCTTCTTGAAAAATGTTTCAAAAAAAATATTGAAATAGTTGCAGACAGTGCAATAGATAATACAGGCATCTATTACTTAAGAGAGAAGTCAGAGCCTTTTGCCGTCGTACAAATTCATCAAGGCTTTCTTGGAGCAAAAGCTATTATTCCAACTTTTATCTTTCAAATCGACCGATCTAATCCCGATTTCACCGACCTTGAAGCTCTTCAAAAAATAGCTCATATGATGAGTTTCTTTTTTCAAACTGAGATATCTGTTCAAGAAGACCCTAATCACCCGCATAAATTTACTTTTGCCTCTAAGGAAAGTCTCGCAGCTATTCTTAAGATTGATGACTCCTCAACCACAATCAACCTTACTCTTACCTCCAAAGATTTAGGCATAATTGGTAGGCTCCAGGAAGCCGATTTTAGAAAATTCCAATCAGCACAAGGCAACAAAGTACTTCTCGAGGAAGACGAAAAAAACAAACTACAATTTACTCTAAGTGAGAACAAATCATTTGCGGTCTTTAAAATTGGAGTAAAACGAACTAGAATTGAGCTTCTAGTAAGACATATCGCACACAGACTTGGTCTTGAAAGACATGCTATTCCAGGTATTTTTTGTACGATAGTTCCACCAAACAGAAAACCTACAGAGCAAGAACTCATTGATGCTGCAAAAATGTCGATTGAAGATCACCTTGTTTTACCCGTACCAGAGTTTACTCCTAAAGATCATCCCGATATTGTCCTCTCAGAAGAGCTCTATAATGGACTACAAAAGGTCTATCTACCTGGCTCCCATGAGGATAATGAAGGACTTGAAAGACCCTACACAATAACCGGAATACTTGAGCCCTATCTTTTTGAAGAGGATGCTCCCATGACTCCAAAGGATTTCCTGTATACTACCTTAACAGCTTTAGCGATTGGACTGAGAGATGGTAAAGAGGACGGTATTATTAGAAAAATGCTTACTGATACAGAAGAGTGCATGCCTAGCTACCTTGATCCCGAAGAAAATGATACCGATGAAGCTATAGCCGCAACTCATCTCCCTTTTTTAGAGAGTAAGTTTGCACACATAGAAATATTATCCGATGAATTAAGGGAGCTTGCAACTCTTGTAAGCAGATGGAATCCCTTTCAAATGTTTCAAGACCTTACAAAACAAAGGCTTCTTTTTGTTGACCTACCATCTGAGGATACTGAGCTAGGACAGCAGGGCTGGGACCATGGTGGGTGCCCTATTCAAATTGCTCCCTTGGAAGGAAAGGTTGATGTTGTGGATGTGCGAAAAAACATACTACTTACTGAAAGACAAATCAATGCATGTATTGAACGAATGACGAGGCTTAAAGCATTCATTCTCCAAGCGAAAAACCTCGGGAATAGTTGCACAGCAGTTAAGTTAACAGGTGCGATGGATCCTTATTGGGCAGCCCACTATGAGGCCTATGGGCGGATAGACGCTTGTTATTCGCCAGCAGGCTTTGCAGGCTATGTGTCACCCACAGTACTGAGACGATCCTATTCAGGAGGGTCTGCCGGAGATAACTCTCCTGAGCCCTCCCCTCCAGTTCTCTCAAATATACCAGCTTTTTCAGCTTTTAAAGCGATGCCAGAGGGAAAGTCAGACGATTAACTGCAAGAAAATTTCTGCCTAAAAGAGATGCGTCTCCAAACTCAAAGCTATGCGCCTCTCCCTCAAAGCACTCAAAGCCATTCTTCCTTAAGTGATCGCTAATCTGATCTGCTGAATGGTCTTGGAAGGGTTCATGTGTCTCAATAAGAAGAAGATCAATGCGCTTCAAAATCTTATTGGGAGCGTTTAGTATTACCTCATACTCAGCCCCTTCAATATCCATTTTTAACAGCTTCACCCGATCAATATTATGCTCTTGGAAAAGATCTTCCAAAGAGATCGTCTCAATTTCACGCTTCAATGCAAGCTTTCCATTCCAGTTAAAAAAAGGATCTTCATAGAGACTGTGTCTTGCTGGAAACTCGGTATTATCAAAAAAAGACCTAGAACAACTTTCCTTTGAGATTGCTTTCTCAATTAGATGGATGTTGTCTATCTTGTTTGATTCTATGTTTTCTCGAAAAATCTTTGCATTATTTCTCGAAGGCTCAAGCGATATCACGCTTTTTACCCCCCCACTTACAGCAAGAGAGAAAAGGCCGATATGAGCCCCTAAATCAATGACGATATCTTCCTTATCTAGAGAAGATAAAATGTTTTCAATGTGATATTGATCTATATCGCCTAAAACTTCCCTAAAGGTAAATTCATCATTAGATCTAGGTAGGTGAAGATGAAGATTTTTCCATTTTACTTTTTTAGTCATAATGGATGAAGGTACAAAAATTGGAATTTATATTAAACAGATTCTGTAGATTCTAGAATTACTGGCGCTACTCTTCCCTGAAGAGGAGGTGTTTCTTGATTTTCTCTACGATTAAGACAGCCAAAAACCAAAAGAGAGACAGCTGTAATTCCTAGATAGATAAAATTCCAGATTGGCTTATTTTCGTCCGTTCGAAGACCGGTCACTTCCGTAAGCGCCCAAATAGCCCCTGAAATCCCAATAGATCTTTCAATTACCTTAAACATAGTAATATTATAAACTAAATTTTATAATAATTCAATATTAAAACAGTTTCTTAATATATAAGAATTTTGAATTTCCTAAAAACCCAACAGGTGTGTTAAAATTAGAGGTTATGATTAAAAAATGCTTACTACTTCTAGCCTTGACTCTCTTATCTGGGTGCTCCAATTTTTCTCATAAAATTATCACCAAAAGAGACTTAGGCCCGAATCACTTCAGAGAAATCTACCTTGATAGCCCTCTCTCCTACCTAAGTGAAGGAAGCCAATGCATAGCTTTTACAACTCCTGATGAGAAATATGTCATTAAATTTTTT